>JBDKJZ010000172.1:0-9874 GCA_039796375.1 Pseudomonadota bacterium | reverse complement strand
TCCTTGTCGCCAATCCCCATCGAGTCGTCGAGCCACTTACCGCCATCGGCGATGTCCGCGTTGTCTGCGTCGAGCAGAAACAGATCCAGATCGGCTTGCACGGCTTTTTTGCCGCTGGCATCTTCGGCCACCTCGGCCGTAAAGAGCGTCACCGTCTGGCCCGCGGCCAGCGTCACTTTGTAGTAGTCCACGTTGTCTTTGATCGCGACTTCCTTCTTCTTGTCGTCGACGAACGTCATCGGCCCTAGGTAGCCGGTGACCGTCGCTGGGCTGGATATCTCCTGGGCCTCGTCCATCGCGGCATCGACAACGTCGAGTTTGTCGTTCGGCTTATACAGCGCACCGATGTCTTTGCTGTCCCCATCGCGGAACAGCGTTGCACCGATCTTGAGTTTCCCGCTAACGGCGAAGGTTGGGCCTGGACCCGCGTCTACTGCGGCATCCTGATCGGGCACCACGATGTCAACGCCGCCATCCTTGCTCATCGCGCCGAACCCACCGCCATCCTTCGGAGGCTTCGACGGTCCGGGACCTGAGTCTTCTTCATTACCCGGCGTGGGCTTCTCTGGTTTTTCGGCTGGCGCCTTGTCCTCTTTTGAGCCACAGCCCGCTGCGGCGAACGCTACAAGCGTGAACAACGTCCCTAGTTTCAGAAGCTTCATATTCTTCTCCGTAACAAGTTCTATTCGGTAAGTAGCCCGGCGTGTGGCGCCGCCCGCGCCATCGCGAACAACCGCCGTCCCTAAGACGCCCCAACCCCTGTAGAATTCACGAGGGCGGGCAAACCGTAGCGCAGGCCGGGCCCGAAGTAGAGGAGCACCGCGCCGTTGGGCCTCTGCTTGTGAACGTCCCGCCAGGACTCTGCTCAGGTTAAAATTCCTTCGCGCATTTCACTACATGGCCCCCTGGCTTTGACGGAAGGATGACTCGCCTGGCCTTCCGCCTTATACCCGCTCACGATGCTGCCCGGTCGCGTTCTCCAGCTGGTTTTATTGGTGGTTTTTGCGGGTCTCGTCCGACCTGCCGCGGCGCAAGTTGCTGGGGCGGGGCCGGTCTCCATCAGCGCCGACGCGCCGGCCGCGGGCTCTAACCCGGACGGCGAGCTGCAGCGAGTTGGCGCGCGGCGGGCGGGCCTGGAGCACGGCTTGCGCTCTGGACTCGAGCTCGGAGCGGGCGATATCGACGCAGGCAATCCATTTCGACGTGGCGCGCTCCGCAGCATCGCGGCCTATCGGGTGCCCATCTGGCTGGACCTCGGTTATCGTTTGAGCGCTCCTTGGTGGATCGGGACGTATGCGCAGGTCGGAAGCGGCGCTTTCGGGGACTCTTGCCCACGCGCCGCAGAGTGCGAGTGGAGCGACCTGCGCCTGGGCGCGCAGTTCACCTACCACCTCTCCCCGAACGACCCCCAGGATCTTTGGGTGGGTGCTGGCTTCGGTTGGCAATGGCTTCGAGGAGCCATCACCCAAACGGTCGAAGTCCCCGGGCCAGACGATTCAACGGTCACAGTTCCGGCAAAAGCCAGCGAGCTGCGAGGCGGTCCACAACTGTTGGTCCAAGGGGGGCTCGGGTGGAACCTGGGCGAGACATTGCGACTCGGTCCCTACGCGTCAGCCGCAGCGGGCATGTACCTCACGGACTCCTTTGAGTGCAGCCCAGGGTTGCCGTGCGATATCGACGGCCGCACCGAGCTCCGGTTGCACGCCTGGTTCGGGCTGGGCGTGCGCGCTACGTACGGTCTGTGACAACGCCTGCTGAGGACCCGAGCACAGCGATCAGCTGGGTGGTTGCGCTGTGAGCATCCAGCCGCCCCGCGGCCACGGCGTGGGACAGCTCATCCAGTGAGGCCCCGTGGTCCCTCCGAAGCACGTCAACGACCGCTGCGAGGACCTGTGTTCGCGCGCTCCTCAGGCGTCTCTCCACAAGGCGTTCACGCCCTGCGTCCGTGTTGTTCAACCAATCACGATGTTGTGTAAGAGCGGCCATCAGCTCGGCTATCCCCTGACCCAGCGATGCAGAACACTGCACGATTGGCGGCTCCCAATACTCTGCGCCCTCGCCGGTTGAGCTCCGCTGCGGGAGCGCTCCCGCCCCCGAGTGCCTGGCCCCGAAGATCGGGCCAGCGTCTGCTCCGCGGGTGATGCGCCCCAGCGCCAACATGCTCTGCAGATCGGACACCACGCGTTCGGCCCCGGGACGATCGGACTTGTTGACGGCAAACACGTCTGCTGTCTCCAAGATCCCTGCCTTGTTTGCTTGGACATCATCCCCCATGCCCGGCGTGAGCACGACACAGGTCGTGTCGGCGACAGCAGCCACGTCGGTTTCGTCCTGTCCCACGCCGACGGTCTCTACCAGGATCACCTCCGCACCCCACAGCCGGAGCGCGCGCAGCTGATCCGCCGTTGAACGCGAGAGGCCTCCGTGGGCACCTCGCGTGGCCAGCGAGCGAATGAACACCTCCGGGTCTTGGAAGTGGTCCTGCATGCGGATCCGATCGCCGAGAAGCGCCCCGCCGCTAAACGGGCTCGTGGGGTCGATCGCTAACACCGCGCAGCGCTTGCCGAGCGCACGGAGCTGGTGGAGCAGAGCGGAGACCAGTGTGCTCTTCCCCGCGCCAGGACTGCCGGTGATCCCCAACGTCCAGGTGCCCCGCGGCGCGACCTCCGAATACAGCGCACGCAGCACTTCACTTCGCGCAGCTGAGTCTAGCGCGCTGAGGTCATCCAGCAGCCTACAGAAACGCGACAACGCCCGGCGGTCCCCAAGGGCCGCCCCTTTCATCCACTCAGCGGCGTTCGTTATGGACGCCGCGTGGGTCATCCCAGCTTCAACACGAGTCCGCGCAGCGCAAGAGCGTAGGAATTCGCGCCGAATCCAGCGACGGTCCCAAGCGCGGCAGGTCCGACGCATGAGTGGTGTCGGAATTCTTCTCGGGCGGCGGGGTTAGACAAGTGGACTTCAATCGCGGGTAAACCACACCCCTTGAGCGAATCATGGAGCGCCCACGAGTAATGAGTCAGCGCCCCCGGGTTGATCAGGACGCCAGAAAACCCTTGCTCCTCAGCCCCGTTTAGCCAGTCGATGAGGACCCCCTCATGATTGGAGTGTTGGCAGCTGAGCTCAACCCCGAGTTCATGGGCGAGCGCCTGTAACCCGGCGTAGATGTCCTGCAGGGTCTGCGTCCCGTAGATGTGCGGTTCCCGCTTGCCCAGGCGGTCAAGGTTCGGACCGCTCAGCACCAAGATCTTGCGCGGGGTCACGCCTTAACCAAGCTCATTGAGCAGCTTGGGAGCCGTCACCCGTAGTAGGTACCTCGCCTTGCCTAGGTTGCCCCCGGGCGCTAAGGCCACCGCCATGAAGTAGGTCTCGTTCAGGACGCGGATGAGCGTCGTCATACGATCGCTCTGTATGGAGACCTCACGGGTTTCGCCCGCGTCTAACATCTCGGTCGCTCGCTGAATCGACTTCACCAGCACGCTCGCTTCGGCACCCACCGCCTCGATGTCAAACTTGGCGTCAGGGCTGATGAAGGAGTCGAGTGGGATCCCCTCGAAGTCCATCACCATGCTCGCCATGCCGCCGTCAATGCCCTCCACAATCCGCTGCAACGCTTCACGAAACATCCTCGGAAGGTTAGTCCGAACTCCTCCATGGGGGGAATGTTTCTGCACAGAAGCCTTTCTATCGCCGAGTCAAAGGGCGCCAAACGAGGCGAAATCTCAGGCATTTCTTCCGGGTTCGTTGGGGAGCGCAGCAGCCATCACTGAGCAGTGCGTTGACCGCCCGAAACCCCCAGTGAGTATTTCTCGGCGCCCGCGAACCTAGGAGCGCCTGGATGGGAGATGCTGCCGCTGGAGCCAAGTAGCGCCTTTCCCTAAACGGCGAGTTTCGTTATTGTCCGCGCCATGAGGATCGTCTCCGGGGTACTGAGCTCATTGAGCGTTGTGTTGTTTTGTGGAGGGGCTTTCGCTCAGGCCACTGGCGTCCCGCCAGGGACCGCCCCCAAACCGGAATCCGTCCAGGCCGTCCCGCCTGCGGCACCCACACCCGACGCATCGGCTCCTCAGCAAGAGCCGGTTCAAGCCGTCCCGACATTAGCGAACCTCCCCGAAAAGGAACCCGTTCAAGCGTCGCCAGAAGTGCAAGCTCAAGTGGGTGTTGGCACTGAAAAGGAGGCACCTGCTCGTCCACCGACGCAGAAGGCTGAGCCAGCGCGCGAGGTCCTCCCCCCCAAGGTGGAGCCGCCCACTGACTACGGGCATTTCATGCAGCTCGGGGCACGCGCAGGCATTAGCGTTCCGTACAAGATCCTGGCGCGCTTCGAATCCTCCCCACCCTGCGAGCAAGAGGCCACGAATGACGAAGAGGAGGAGCGGAAGGTCTGCGCAATTGCGAGCCCGCCATCGCTGGATCTCGCGCTTAGCTTCGCCCCGATCGATGCGATCGAGCCTTACTTGTGGCTGCGAATGGGCCTAAGCGATGAGACTGAAACCAACACGAAGGCGCTGCGAGTGTTCGGCGCTGGGCTTCGCGTCTACACCATGAGTGACTCCATGTTAAAGCTGTTCTTCGAGCCCGCGTTGGGCGTCGAAACAGAAGGCGCCATAGACCCGGATCTCACGCCCGACGCGAAGTACCCCACGGATTTCTTCGTGCATCTGAATTTCGGGGCTCAGCTAGACGTCATGCGGTACGCGGGGATCTACCTCGCGCTCGGTCCGAACGTCAGCTTTGTGCGCGCGATCGCCACGACTCTTGAAGCCAACGCAGGGCTGCAGCTCCGCCTCCCGTGAGTACAGGGCGTCCCTTTAGGCTCCTCGGAATCCAACAGGTCGCTGTTGGGGGCCTAGACAAGGCTCGCCTACGCGGATTCTGGCAAGACTGCTTGGGCTTGACGAAGACCGGCGAATATCGTTCGGTTGATGAGAACGTCGACGAAGATATTCTCCGCTTGAGCGGTCCGCTGGGCGAGTTGGAGATCGATCTGATGACGCCCCTCGACCCGAACGCTGCCCCCAAGGTTCATCAGCCTGCGCTGAACCACATCGGCTTCTGGGTCGACGACCTGCGCGCCGCCGTTGTTTGGTTAGCCGCAAAGGGCGTCCGTTTCGCGCCGGGGGGCATTCGAGTCGGAGCAGCGGGCCATGAGGTTTGTTTCATTCACCCGCGCCCGAACGAAGAGTTCCCACTGAGCGGGGAAGGTGTACTCGTCGAACTGGTGCAGGCCCCCGCTGAGCTGGTCGCGCTGGCTCAGCGAGTCTAGACAACTGTGGTGGTTTGCCAACCTCTTGCTGGCAGTCAGCGGCCCTGGGCAAGCGCCGGGGATGGGCTGAGTTTGTCTTGCTTGATCCACGCATATGCGGAGTGATTGTGAATGGACTCGAAGTTTTCTACTTCGACGCTGAACCGAACCACCCGGCTGTCGCTAGCCAAAGCGAGCGCCAAGTCGCGGATCATGTCCTCCACAAACTTCGCGTTTTCGTAGGCTTTCTCAGTGACGTACTTCTCATCTGGGCGCTTCAAGATGCCGTAGAGTTCCATCGAGGCGGATTTCTCGGCCATCTCGATCAGTTCTTCCAAGTGGACAGGTGCGTTCACCTCCACATGCAAGGTGATATGGGAACGTTGGTTGTGCGCGCCGTAGTCCGAGATCTTCTTCGAGCACGGGCAGAGACTGGTTACAGGGATCTGAACCCAAATGCCGACCTGAGGGACACCCTCGGACCACTCACCAATGTAGCTCACCTCGTAGTCGAGCATGGACTCAACCTGGGAGACTGGAGCCTTCTTCATCACGAAGTACGGAAAACGCAGCTCCACGTAGCTAGACTTCGCCTGAAGGCGATCCGCCACAAGCCGGACTAGGTCGGCAAAACTCGCCTGATCAATCGGCTCATTGAGCTCGTGCAGGATCTCGATGAAGCGCGACATGTGCGTCCCCTTCACGTTGTGTTCCAACGCTACATAGAGGTTGGCGCTGCACACGGTCGCCTGAACTTTCCCGTCGCGCCCGCGTACCCGCAGAGGGTGGCGTACCCCCTTGACCCCGACACGATTGATCGGAACTTCGCGAGAATCGGCGCTGCTTTGCACATCGAACAAGGTCATCGGAATTACTTTCAAGGCGGCGCTAGTTCGCGCCCCGGAGGAGGGCAGGATCGATCTCCAAGTGGGACAATAACGGCGAAGGATGTCTCAGAAGAGCTTCAGCGGCTTGCAAACCGCCGATTTGGCCTGGCCAGGTCAGGCGTTGAATCGCCCGCTCGGAACTCAGCCACTCGGCGTCCACATGTTCATGGTCAAGAATGGGCTGCTCGCCAGTGGTGAATGCGAGAAAAACAGGGATGTCATTAATTCGGTCCTGCTGCCACTCGTAGAAACGACTGATAAAGGGGACGGAAAAGAGACGAACCGGTGTCAGCTGCGTCTCCTCTTTGAGTTCACGCAGACAAGCTTGCCAGGCGGTTTCGTTCGGCTCGATCTTGCCGCCCACCATGCGCCAGTCCCCGGAATAGATGCGCCCTTGCGCCCTCTTGAGTAGAAGGAACTCAAAGACCCCATCGCTTTCACGTGCGACATGGCAGTCAAAAACGCGGATTTCCGGGTGCCGCACCGGCCGGGGCATAGTGCGCCAGGCGGCCCAGGTCTAGTGGTCCGATCTGTAACCGAGGAGATGTGCGCCCTTCCGAACCGCTGGCCCGGCGTTCAGGGGCCCTCGTCGAGCAGACGAGCCACCTGCAAAAGCGCCGCCCGCAGGGTGCGCTCGCCGGCGGAAATCTCCCGCTCCAGCCGCTGAAGCGCCGCCTGCAGCTCAGACCTGGCCTCGATCCGCCGAACAATTTCGCGGCGCGCCAGGCGCCGAAACACCCGCGCCTGTTTGGCCCCCGCAGACTCTCCCAATTTGCCCCCTATCCGCTCGGTCTCAAGGGCAGAGCGAATGCGCCTTTCCAGCGGCGCCCATAGCTCCTCGATTCCCTCCCCGGTCTGCGCGCTGACTACCGCGATCGGTGTCTCCCCCTCCGGCCGTAGTAGCGACAACGCCGCGGCGTACGCTTGACGGACGCGCTCGGCGCCGGTCGGGTCCGTGTCTGCTTTGTTGATGACGAGCCAATCCGCGGCTTCGGTGATCCCGCGCTTGAGACCTTGCAGCTCATCCCCGGAGCCCGGTGTCAGCAGCAAGACGAAGCTATCGCTGCAGTCCCGCGCATCGACCTCGGCTTGTCCGACGCCGACGGTCTCGATAAACACCAGGTCAAATCCGGCGAGCGCGCAGAGCTCAGTTTGATCGAGGAGGGCGTCCGTGACGCCCCCAAGCTGGGTCCGATTGGGGCTGGGCCGAACAAAGCTTCGCGGGTCAGCGCTGAGCCGAGTCATACGAGTCTTGTCGGCGAGCAGACTGCCGCCGCTCGTTTCACTCGACGGATCCACTGCGAGAACGGCAAGCCGGTAACCCTGGTCGATGGCATGTTCACCGAGCACATCCACCAGGGAGCTCTTGCCTGCGCCAGGGGCCCCGCTGAAGGCCACGCGATACTGGGGCACCGGCGATCCTTGCCCCAGAGCTAGCAACTCGGACAGCCACGCCGCGTGGTCCGCACGACGGCTCTCGGCCAGCGTCAGACAACGGGCCAGCAGCCTGCGATCCCCGCTCTTAAGCTTGCGCAGAGCGTCTTCGGGGGCCTCGCTGGGCAACTCGTGGACCATAGTCGCCGGCTAGCTTCTTGAGGCGAGTAAAGCCATCACTTGTTCCGCGCATTCCAGGACGCGACGTCCGGGTTCGAACACCGCCGCCACCCCAGCCCGGCGCAGCGCCGCGTGATCACGAACCGGAATCACTCCACCGCACACCACCAACACGTCAGAGGCATCGAGACTCCTCAGCTCCTGGATGAGCTCAGGCACGAGCGTCAGATGCGCCGCGGCCTGCGTCGAGATCCCGACCACGTGCACGTCGCTATCAACCGCTGCGCGCGCCACCTCGTTCGCGGTCTGAAACAGCGGCCCTAAATCCACGTCGAAGCCCAGGTCGGCGAATCCTGACGCGACCACCTTGGCGCCTCGGTCGTGGCCATCTTGCCCAAGCTTGGCGACTAGAATACGTGGGCGCCGGCCGTGGTTTGACTCGAACGCTTCGATGCTCTCACGCAAACGCTGCCAAGTCACGTCTTCAGCGTACCCGGCAGCGTAGACGCCCGCAACATACCCCGCTACAGGGATGTGTCGTGTGAAGACGCGCTCAAGCCGAGCGCTCACCTCACCCACGGTCGCCCGCGCCCGCATGCACTCAACGCTCAGCGCCAGCAGGTTCTCCGCGGCGCGAGCGCCGGCCTCCAGCTTGTCTAGCGCCGCATCCACCCGCACCGCGTCGCGAGTGGATCTGAGCTGCTCAAGACGCTCACTCTGGACCTGAAGGACTTGCTCGTGGCTCACGAAGCGGACGTCGGGCTCTTTGCCGTCTGCTTCACAAAAACAATTCACGCCGACGAGCAAGTCCGTGCCGCGATCTTGCCTCAGCTGTTTCGCTGCCGCAGCTCTCGCGATCCTGGCCTGGGGAAGTCCCTGGGCGATGGCTTCGGTCATGCCTCCCGCGGCTTGCAGCTCAGTGATCAACTCCGAGGCGCGGGTCTTGAGCCCGGCTGTCAGCGACTCCACGTAGTAGGAGCCAGCGAGCGGATCGACCACTCGGGTCAGCCCTGTCTCGTGCTGCAAGATCAACTGCGTGCTTCTGGCGACCCTCGCCGACTCGTCGCTCGGGAGGGCCAGCGCTTCATCGAAGGCATTCGTATGCAAGCTTTGGGTCCCTCCGAGCACCGCGGCGAGAGCCTCAACCGTCGTTCGCACGATGTTGTTCAGCGGTTGCTGCGCGGTCAAGCTCACGCCGGAAGTCTGGCAGTGGGTCCGAAGGCGCAGCGAGTCCGGGTTCTTGGGTGCGAATTCGCGCTGCATGAGCTCGGCCCAAAGCAGCCGCGCGGCGCGAAGTTTCGCTACTTCCAAGAAGAGGTCCATCCCGACGCCGAAGAAGAAAGAAAGCCGGGGTGCGAAGTCGTCAACGTCCAGCCCGCGCGCGACCGCGGAGCGAACGTACTCAAGACCATCCGCTAGCGTAAATGCGAGCTCGAGATCTGCCGTCGCGCCAGCTTCTTGAAAATGATAACCCGAAATCGAAACGGGATTGAACTTCGGCAAGTGGCGACTGCAGTACTCGATCACGTCGGACACGATCCGCATCGAAGGTTTAGGCGGATAGATGAAGGTGTTTCGAACTAGGAATTCCTTCAAAATGTCGTTTTGAATCGTCCCCCGCAGCTTGCTAAGGATCGCCGGACCGGCGCCTGACTGTTCTTCGGCCGCGACAATATACGCCGCCAAGATCGGCAGGACCGCCCCATTCATCGTCATCGACACGCTCACCTGCTCCAGC
Source organism: Pseudomonadota bacterium (assembly GCA_039796375.1). Taxonomy (GTDB): domain Bacteria; phylum Myxococcota_A; class Polyangia; order Polyangiales; family Polyangiaceae; genus SZUA-265. The sequence goes on along the minus strand of JBDKJZ010000172.1, from coordinate 450 downwards.
GGGATCTGCGCGAACAAGCGGATCATGTCTTCGACAGAGTCGATGGCCACACCTGCCTTACCGACGTCTCCTTGCACTCGTGGGTGATCGCTATCGTAGCCGCGATGCGTCGGCAAATCGAAAGCGACGCTCAACCCGCGCTGTCCCTCAGCGAGGGCCACCCGATAGAAGTGGTTGCTCTCCTCTGCGGTCGAGAAACCCGCGTACTGCCGGATGGTCCAGGGCCGAGCGGTGTACATCGTCGCGTAAGGACCACGAACGAACGGCGGCGCGCCCGGCACGGTATCCGTGTCGGTCAATCCAAGCAGGTCCTCAGCGCTGTAGACGGGACGCACTCGGAGTCCAGCCTCAGAGCTACGGATCCGGGGGACCTTCCCTCCCGTCTCTGTCTCCGCCAACCGCTCCCAGTGCTCGGGATCGAAGCCAGGCTCGTCGGTGTTCATGCGCTCA
>JBDKJZ010000171.1:0-9876 GCA_039796375.1 Pseudomonadota bacterium | reverse complement strand
TCAGTGGTGACGCCTTGTTTCCCATCGCCCGGGTCTTCGTCGTTCCCCATGCTGGGGTTCATGGGCTGCGAGGCCGTCTCGCCGAGCTTGAGATCGGTGAGCATCGCCGCGAACGTTTCGCGATTGTCTTGGATCACCTTGCCGTCACCTTTGGTGCTCAGCTGCGTGACTCGCAGGTTGACGGGCAGGTCCTGGTTAAGCGTGACCGGCCAAGTTCCGAAACCTTCACCGTGGATGATCACACCTTGGGGCAACACAACGCGCCAGCGGTCGTCTTCGCAAGCGAGAATCTGCCGTGCGACGTGAAGGTTGTCTACGTCTGGCAGCTCAGGGTTGAAGTTGAACAGCGGGTCCACCTTCATTTCATCCGGTGAGAGGGTCGTGTAGAAACGCGTCACGCTCGAGTGGTCCTCGAATAGGGCGCGAGTGAGCTCCAAAGGTTCGATCACGAGCGTGTAGAAGCGCGCCAAGAAAGCGTCGATGTCAGTGGTGTGAATCGGGTCCGTCTTACCGGGGTAGTCCGTCTCAGGGTATGCGGCATTGCGCACAGCCACATTGCTCTCGAAGTAACAAGAAATACACCTGAGGAACGTCTCGTTCGTCGCGCCTTCACGCAGGGGGACGAACTTCGGGTCAAGCATCACGTCATTGAAGCCGTCGTACTGCGCGAAGGAATCCCGCGCGCGCTCAAAGAAAGCTTGCAGACTCTCAAATCGACCCGTTCTCAGTTCGTTCCACAGCTGGGCCTCAAACTCTCCGTAGAGGGTCTCTGCGAACGCCGCAGCGGGGCCGGATTGCTCGGTGACGAAACCTTGTCCGCCGGCTTCGTTCGCGGCGGCGATCACGACGTCGTTATAGTTGCTGGTCGGGGTGAACCAGTCGATCAAGGCCTCATTCAGCTCCAGGTGCCGAAAGTTTTCGGGGATCGCGCGGCTATCCCCGAGCACCCAGACCTTGATGCCCATGTCCGCGTTAGCAGCTACCGCGGTTGGCCGGATCGGGATCATCGGGCGGTCGCTTGGGTAGGTGATCAAGACCGGGCGAATTGAACCGGTCGTCTTGCCCTTCTGCAGCTTGAACGCGACAAGGTTCATTCCCTCCTCTAGGTATTCCCCGAGCAAGTCGGAGCCGAGCCGTGTGACGTCGAAGCCGTTCTCTTTAAGCCACATGATGGCGGCATCAGCCGGCTTGGGCAGATCGGGACTGACCGTGATCTGCGACCACAAGTAGGGGCCGGCGTTGCCTTCCGCGACAACCAGAACGCCGCCGAGTCCTGGAGGGGTCGATCCGGGCGCTCGCGGGTCCCCGCCTGACGTTGCGCTATCGGTGTCAAAGCCGCAGTCGTCGGACTCTTGGGTCAACTGGTACCGCGGGTTGCTTTGCGCGTCGAGGCGATCGAGCGCGAGCTTGGAGGAGACCCCCACCGCAATCTTTCCGGCAGGCACCGGCAGCACCCAGGCGAACTCGGTCGCGGAGCCCTCGTAGAGGACTTCGATCGCTGCGGTCACGGTGCCGTCATCGTTCTTCGCAAAGACGATGCGCTCGGCGGCCTGGTTGACGGGGTTCGAGGAATCGCAGAATAGACCGCCACAGGCGTCAGCGGGTGTGCTGAAGGACAGCGTGGTCAGGGCGGTCGCGGCCAGGGTCGAAAACAAGAAGAGAGGTCGGTGTGTCATAGGGCTTATAGTGAGCAGCATGACCTAGCGGGCATGCGCTTCGCAATTGGGCGGCTGAAGGTGAGGCTACCGAACCAAGGAGAGCGGCCAAAAACGGCCTAGGTGTCCGTGGCACGGGCGGTGAAATTTGGAGAATTGAGAGCTGGGCTCCAGCGGGGTGGCTGTCACCTGTGCGCTACTTCTTGTGCTTCTTCAGCGCAGGAGCCGGTCGCGGCTTGGTCGGAGCTGTCTGTGTAGCGAACTCGCGCTGACTTGGCTTCGTGCCGTCCATGCTGAGGCGCATGCTCTCCACGTAGAGTTCCACGGCGTAGGACGCCGGGGTCTGGTCAGCGTTGTCGTTCTTGAGCGAGAACCGGCGGATCCCCACGTGCCCCAAGGTGACACGCGCGAGCTCTTTTTGGGCAGCATCCTCAAGAACGATGGCGCCGCTCTTCTCGTGTTTGTCGTCGCTGTTCCCGTTGACCACGAAATCCACGAACCACTTTTCGAACTCAGCGGCCTTGTTCACTGCCACCGTGAGCTTGAGGTTGGGAAATGTCACGCTGTTCCCTTTTAACGCCGCGTCTCTAGGTTGGCCGACCGTCGCGGTTACGGCTGCAGTCGAGACGGTGAACGACTCGACGCGTGTGACTCCGCTGCTATCCACCCCGTCCAGTTCGAAGCGGAAGCCGCCGAGCCAGTGTTTCTTTTGTGAAGCACTGACCTTGGAACAAGCCGCGGCGTCCTTTGAGGGATTGAATGACTCTGGCTTGAGCCTGAGCGTCAGCAAACCTCGCGCTTTCGAGGCTACGCTGAGTTCTGGGAAAGTCACTTCAGACAAGCTGGCGCCAAACTGCCGCGCGCCAAGCGTACTTCCATCGCGAGCACATTGCGTCAACGCCCCTTGCCTGAATTGCCCGTTCCCTGTCCAGGTGGCATCGACCCAGTCGTATATGGGCCGCTCTGCGTCCAGACCCAGCTGAATCTCGAGGTCCTCGTGCGCGGTGTTAACCAGGTGCTTCTTCGCTATCGGCGATTCCTCGTGTCGGCTGACGACCTCGCCGACCAACGTGCCCCCCTCGGCGGATGCCAGTATGCCGACGGTTTTTCCGTCGAGCGACAGTACGAACTGTGCGGGTAAGAAACCCCTTGGCGCAGCGGCGGAAACCACCGCCGCACTGAGCAACATGAAGGGCAACGCCCACTTAGCTGGTCCTGGCATACAATGACTCTCCCTGAGCGTCCGGAAAGACGCCGACCCTACCACGCCGCGCTGCGGACGCAAACGCGGCTGACTCTGCTCATTTCGATTTGAGCAGAGTCAGCACGCGTTGTTGGTTATGGGGTCACTTCCGCTGGTTCCCGCGCCGGCGGAACATCAGTCCCAGCGCTAGGAGCAGCGGCGCTACAGCGACTCCTCCGAGGCGGTTTACCCCACCAGCGGCGCTGCAACCGCCTGACGTCGTGTCCTCCTCTACGGGTTCCTTTTCGACCTCGGGCTTGGGTTCTTTCTGTGGCGCAGCACGCACCGGTCGAGTCGTCGTCGGCTTATCTTGCTCGCCTGTCGGTTCTTCTTCGGTGTCAGGATGTTGTTCGGGGTCGACAACCGCGCCAGCATCGACATCCGCACCAGTGTCAGGCGCGCCACCGCCGGTCCAGCAGGATTTGTTTGGCTCGCCGACGGTGCCCGCTATACCCTCAATTCCAATCATTGCGCAACCCTGACTTCTATCGAAGTTTAAGGTCAGCAGTTTAGGTTCACCACACTCGGCTGGCCAAAGTTGCACGTTGTCGCCGATACGAATCGTAAATGCTGTGACTTCAGTTGCTGGCATGTCCGTAGTAGGCGAGACCAAACTAAATTGGAGCCCGAACGTGTACACATAGTACCCGTTGGTGTCTGCGCAAGTTTGCTGTTGGAGAAGGGAGCCGCAAAGATCGTCGGGGATGCCGCGAGGGGAAGATTCATCGGCTGTCTCAGAGGTATGTATTCCCAAGAACTTATGGATGTAGGCTTTCTCAGTCCCTGTGGTGAACGTCAGTTCTTTGGTCTTGTTGTCTTGGAAGGTGACCACGATGCTGTATTCTGTTTCGGGTTCAAGCGGACCGGGATCGAACGACAGAGTGTCGCTGACTTTGAGAGCTTTCCCATTGAGAGTCACTGCGCTTGGCGCTGGCAGAATGCGCAGCTGCGCGTCGATAGGGACCTCAACCGCTGCATCGGCGGGATACGACCACAACACCTCGGAGGGCGGAGCATCACAGCTGGCGTGCGCGGTCGAAGGGGCAAGTGCAAGGTAGGTCAAGGCGGATACAAGGGGCCCGAAGGCGTATCTGATTCTCATGCGGGGACTCATTGCAAACCCAATGCCACCCACCGAAGAGACATTTTTCACCGCGCCATTTGCGGCGCTCTTGGCTTTTTTGACCAATTCGCTCAAGCGCTAGGCCGCATTGCAGCTGCGGCGTTGGCACATTGTGGCTCAGCGGTGGGTGGCGTACTCTGGCTCAGCGGTGGGTGGCGCATTCTGGCTCAACGGTGAGACCTGCGAACGCTCGTCGTGGGGTCGATCAAGCGGTCGGGCGCCGTAAGAACCATCGTGGGCGTGGGGAGGCTGTGGAAGGTGAGCTCGCCGTGATCGGGATATCCTTCGCTAGTGTGGGACCGATAAGTCGGGTAACGTCCGCGGCATGAACGGCTCATCTGTATTTCTCGTAGCGTTCTTTACCTCTGTGCTCGCTTCAGTGGGGACTGTGTTCCTTGTGGAGCGCCTGCATGTCTTCGAGCCGCCTGCTGCGCCCCCAGCTGAACTGGCGGTGGTACCCAGCCTCAGCGGTCAGAGCGAGGCTGAGGCGCGAGCGAACCTGCAAGCTCTAGGACTCGGGTTGTTCGTTGTGGGGCGCGAGTCCCAGAAAGAGGCGAAGCCCGGGACGGTGATCCGCCAAGCGATCGCGCCCGGCCAGAAGGCGAATCCAGGGGAGGTGCAGAGCGTCGTGCTCGCGGAGGCGGTCTTTGAGGTGCCGGAGATCGTAGGCCAAGCACGGGATGCGGCCGAGGCAAAACTCAAGGAGGCCGGATTCGTAGCCAGCTTCGACGCGCCGCTGTCCCACGCCCAGATCCCCGCGGGGAACATTGCGGCACAGTCACCCAAGGCGGGCACGACACTCAAACCCGGTGAGGAGGTAGAACTGCGTGTCTCCGCGGGACCGGCAGAGGTCGAGATTCCAAAGCTTGTTGGGTTCAGCCTAGCGCACGCCAAGAACGTGCTTGCCGAGGCGGGACTTCAGCATGCGGTGCGCTGGGTCGACCTGCCGGAGACGGCCACCTACGTGGTGCTGCGACAGACTCCGGACGAGGGCACGAAAGTCCAGCCCGACGCCACAGTCACCCTGGTGATCAACCGAGAGTAGGGCGCGTTCGGCCACGGGCGAGCGCGGGACGGCCGCTAGCGTCGGGAGTCGTGCATGCCGATCCCCTGGGGCGACCCGACAACACGCTTGTCCCCGGCGAGAGGCCGGGGCTCATCAGTCAGTTGACGGAATGTTCGGAGGACTATTCGTCCTTTTGCGGCGCCGGGACCGCGCCGTAGACCGGTTGAATAGTGGGGACCGGCTCTGGGTCCACTGGCACGCCGCCATCGATCTCGTTCATCTCACTAGGCAAGCCGCTCCCAGTGCCGCCCGGACCCGGTTCGATGGGCGCACCATACACCGGCTGGGGCAGGGGAAGCTCACCGCCACTGCCCGCGGAGGTTCCGCCGCTGCCCGCGGAGGTTCCGCCACTGCCACCGGAGGTTCCGCCATTTCCGGCACCTCCGCCTTTGCCTCCTGCGCCCCCTTGGTGCTGACCCACGTCGGTGTTGGAGTCGTCATCATCTCCGCAAGCCACCGTGGTTAGCGTTGCCCCCAGGGCAAAGAGGGCTGCCCTCTTCAGGCCAGCCGTCGCGACAGAGGGACGCGCTCGAAGGCCGTTACCTAGCGCAGTCGCGCAGAACGGACACTGCGTTTCATCAACGCGAACATGACGACTACATGAGGGGCAAGGGGCAAGTCGAGTCATAGGGTTCCTGGGTGGGTGACCGAGCTTTCGCTATCTTTGATGACGTCCTCAACGAGGAGGTCCCAGGTTCCACGGTCAAATGGACGTCCGGGTGCCGCCTGGCTTAGCACAACCCGCTCTCGTTTTCCGGCGCGATCCATTTCTAGGGCGCGATGATGGCAGTACGGATTATTTCCGGGCTTGCCAAATAGACTATGCGCCATCCACGTACACCCGGCCATGCACGTCGTCGCGTAGTAGCAGGTCCGGCAATACCCCCAAAGATCTTCAACGGTCCGGTCACGCGTGTAGCGCAGGCGCGCTGACCGTTCCCAGACGTCCTTGAGCGACTCATCCAAGATGTTACCTCCAGCCCACTCCTCCGTGTGGAGCGAGGGGCAACCCTTCAAGGTCCCGTCAGCTTCGATACCCAGGGTTGAGCGCCCCGCCCCGCATGACCCGCCGTGCCCAACTGGCGAATGAGCGCGTAGCAGGGATTCGAAAGGACCGAAGTAACCGACGTTGTTTCCTGGATAGATGCGGACCCCCGCAGCATCGGCACGAGGCTTTAGCCCCGCTATCAGGGGGAATACTTCGAGCAGCTCGTAGGGCTGAAGCAGCACCTCCGGCGCGTCCGCAGCGCGTCCCATGGGCACGGTCAACTGCAACTGCCAGCCGTGACAACCGTTCTCGATCAGGACATCTAGAACTTGCGGGAGTTGGTTCTGGGTCAGTCGGTTGATTTGGGAATTGACGGACACCGGGATACCCGATGCCCGCAAATTCTTGATGGCTGCCACAGCCGATTCAAACGATCCGCTCACCCCACGCAGTCGGTCATGGGTCGCCCCAACGCCGTCCAACGATACGCTCACGCTCTGGAGTCCAGCCTTGGCGGCGGCCTGCGCCCGCGCAACCGTCACCCCTCGGCCCCCGGTCGTCATCGTGCAGTCCATCCCTTTGGCACGAACTTCAGCGATGATCTCTGTCCAGTCCTCCCTGAGGTATGCCTCGCCCCCGATGAGCGTGACCTCCCGGATCCCCAGTGAAGCCATTTGCGCTATCAGCTCAAAACATTGCTTAGTCGAGAGCTCATCGGGCCGTGCCCGACCGGCACGTGAGCCACAGTGCTGACAGCCGAGGTCGCACGCCAGCGTGATCTCCCACACCGCGTAAATAGGGCGCGTGTTTTGGTCCACGGCTCGCGCCGCTAGCTCGAGCGGAAGCTGCCGCCGCGCTTTCTGAGCCCTAGGCGCGTAGCGCTGATCAGGATCTCTGGACGCTGGCGTTTCGGGCATCGCCGCCGTGACCAATGGAAGTCGCCGATTCGCCATTCCGGCAGTCTGGCAAGCTCAGGGGGAAATGGCATCCATTGTTTCACTCGTGACCCTGCTTTGCTCCGGCACGGAGGCTCGAGCTGCCCTCGTTCAACTTTTCCAGAATCGGGGCCACTAAAGAGACTAGGAAAAGCCGAGGTGCAGAGCGCCGTGCTCGCGGAGGCGGTCCTTGAGGTGCCGGAGCGGGCGCATGCGCGTGTCGCGCGACGGCAAGCTGCTGTTCGCGAACACTGGTGGTGTCATCAAGGTGTATCCAACGGGTCTCTGAAGCGCCCAAGCGGCAACGCGGCTACGGGAACCGTTCACCCTGTGCGCGGCAACGTCCGCCACGCGTCCGCCTGCGCTCCACGGACAGCACCGGTCCTTCTCTTTGGCGAACAAGCATACGCGATTGTCGATCGTGCAACGCGAAGAGCCAGGGCAACAGCCAGAGTTTCGGCGGAGTCTGACGGGAGCGTGACAGTCGCCAACGTGGCTCGGGGTGCAGTGAAATACCTGGAGGTTTCTTAAGCTATCGCAGCCGAGTTGGTTGGGTGCCGCCGACAGGCCAGTTGGCGGGCTTGCGAGCGGCGGAGGTCATTTGCGAAAAATGCGGTGGGCGTGCGCTACACCCGTTCACAACCAAGTATTCCCGAGGTAAGGGGCGTCGTGCGCATATCCTGCAGCACGGGGCTGGTCAGTCAGTCTCTAATTTTCGTGAGGAGGAGTCAGAGTGAGAGTTCTTAAGTTTATCCTACGTGTTGCTATTGCAGCCAGTTTGGTTGCGCCGGGAGTGTTCGCCGAAACCCCGAAACCTGCCAGCGTCGTCGCCGCCAAGCCCGTCGTTCGGGTGGCGTCATTCCAGAACTTGCCCCAAGGGCTCAGCGAGACTTCAGTGCGCGCCCATCGCTCGGTGATCGCGCAAGAGCAGCACATTCGGGCTGAGGTCGTGGACTCGGCGCGCGAGGTGTTCGCCAAGATGCCGGTCGCCAAGAAGGATTTCAAGAAGGCACCTGCGGTCGATGTCGGGGCCTTCGGAACGGCGATGCACACGATCCTGAAGGATCAAGTAACGGGCTACACGCTGCAGGTGCGCAAGAATGGCGCGCTTGTCTACAATTTGATCTGGAACTGGGCACAGACGCCCGCTGACGCCAACAAGGGTTGGACAGAGGATACCCGCATGCACGTGGCCAGCGTGAGCAAGTATCTCACGGCCGTGGGCCTAGTGAAGCTGCTGGATGATAAGGGGATCTCCTACGACGCGAAGATTGCTGGGTACCTCCCTGCTCACTGGAGTCGTGGCAACAACATCGACAAGATCACCTTCCGGCACCTCATGACGCACCGCTCGGGTTTCAGTAGCGATGGCTCGGCGTCCAGCTACGCCTTCATGAAGGGGAAGGTGGCCGCCGGCGTGTCCGGGGTGGGCTCGTACGATTACGAGAACATGAACTTTGGTCTCGGCCGCATCCTGATTTCGATCATCAACGGCGACATCGCCAAGAACGCGACGTTCATCGCCGACCCCGCTCTCAATGACCAAGCCTGGGATGCGGTGACACTGTATCACTTCAAGAACTACATGCAGAGCAAGGTTTTTACGCCCTCGGGTGTGGCCAACGTGGGGTTCGCACCGCCGGACGGCGCGAAAGCGTTCGCCTACAAGTTCCCCGACGATAACCAGGACGGCTGGAACTCCGGCGATCTCGCTTCGATGGCTGGTGGTGCTGGCTTCCGCCTGTCCATCAAGGAGCTGCTCAGCGTGATGAACACGGTGCGGCGCCAGAACACGGTCCTTGCCTCCGAGAAGGCTCAGGAGATGCTCGACAATTTCTTCGGCATCGACCAAGCGATCGATACGCCGGCCGGCAAGATCTACAACAAGAACGGCTCGTGGGGCACCGGCGACGGGAAGGTGGAGCAGTGCGTTGCCTACTTCATGCCGGGTGGCATGGAGGTTGCGGTATTCGTCAACTCGCCGATTGGGGCGAGTGGTTTCTCGTTGCGCGGCCTCGTGAAGGACGCCTATTTGAACTCGCTCAAGGAGTGAGATAGAGGGTGCTTGTCCTGGTGGCGCTTCACCGGCGTGGTGGGAAACACGCGCGTGCCCGCACCGTTGAAGCGCACCCGGACCGCGTTCCCCGGCACACACAGATCACGCTGTGTCGGTCCGGAGCGACCTCATGCGGCGCGCCGCAGTTGAGGGGTAGCGGTGAGTGACGCGACTGGCGGAGCAATGAAGGAAGGGCGAGGGGGAGTCGAAGTACCCCACACCTACACCCTGCGATTAAGCGCAATGCAGCGGATTGCCAAATCGGTAGCAATCGCGACTATCTTGCCAGATGCCGGATCCGCTCGCGCGGCAGGACAACCAAGGTGTCGGTGATCGCGAGGAGCCGGATGCGGGAAGTCTGCAAGTCCGGATCTGTGGGAGCCCTAGGGGCTTCTTCGGCGCGTCCAAATAATCAGTGCAACTCCAGGAGCGCCTCCCTCGCGAACTGGCGCGTCTTTGGCGACCGTATCAGCCGGTAATTCTGCGACCTTGGCGAATTCAGCTCGAGGACTTCGCTCAGCCGCCGAAGCGGTGCACGGTCAGAACTTAGTAGCCGCCAATGCGCTGGATCAGCCGGATGACTTTCGGCATTGAAAGACAACCGCCTCGTCGCTCTCATCCACGGGCACGCGCGCGTAGGGTTTAAGTGCTTGAATGCTCCCGAAACCGGCTTGTTCGAGTAGGCCGCGAAATTCCTCGAGTGTGTAGCTGCGAACCCGAAAATCGTCGTACTCAAGACCCAGTACTTGACCGTCTTTCACGAGTTCGTAGCGGTGCACGCTAGTCGTGAGGTTGGCGGCGCCACTGTAC
>JBDKJZ010000170.1:0-9891 GCA_039796375.1 Pseudomonadota bacterium | reverse complement strand
ATTCGGAGATGGTGCACTGATGGAGACACGAACACGCCTGACTCAAAAGGAGACGGGTGCGCGTCGCGGCTACAGCGGCTGATGTCGGCTAGCAACATCTTGCAAGCCAGCTCTAGCTGCGAGTGCACGGCCACCCGCTCGCTGCTTCGCAGCGCCGCGGCGGCGCGAGCGACTAGCTCGTCCGTAGCAGCGCCGCGCTGGCGGGCGAGTTCCAAAAAGACCGCCCGTGAAGCCTCCAGTTGCTGAACCCCTTCCGCCAACCTAATCCCTTTTAGCGGCGCGCTTTCAGCGCGCTGCCCGACCCCCCTTGGCGACGATGAGTGCTCGTTGCTTCGCTCGGGTGATTGAGCCGCCAGAAGGGAAAGCGCGATAACTAAGCTACACCAGGCTTCGACGTGAACCTCAGCCGAGTCGGTGGCAACCCGCAAGCTTTGCGCGACGATCGGCTGGCAGCGAGCCAGCTGAAACTCCGATGTGGGCCAAGCGGCGGTTACTGAGTGCATGTGATATCCTTCAGCTCTTCCAGGCCATGCGGAGGGGGCGCTAGTACCGTGGAGCTGGCCGAATTAGGCTCAGAAAGGGGGTATGGCCCAACTGACCCTCCTGCCCCGGAAGGTGCGTAGCGATAGGTTTGGTTGGAGCGGTTTGGCATCTCCACACAAGCCTACCTGTCAGGTTCGTGGCGACTAGTGCAAAGAAGTGCACGCGTCGCGAATGCATCTCCCGCTAAGCGAAAAAATGCCGACTCGCGACGTCGGTTTGACCCATTCGGGAACGGGGTCAAATCGACGTCGGTGAGATATATCTCGAAAGTGGCCAGCGCTGGCTATGCCGAGCGCGGCACGAGCCACGGAAACGCGGAGCTGACCCGGGTCGACAGCGCTACGGCGTATCGGAGCCTTGTAGTGCCCAGAGGTGATAGAGGGTCACGCTGCCGCCGGAGGCGCGTAGTTCTAGTCGCAGGTCGTGTGGGGTCGTCGGAAGCCGGCTCGTGCGGAGTAGCCATTCGCCGGTCCCTTTCAGCTCGACGGGGGCAAGCTCCTGCCCATCGACCGTGATTGTCAGGCGTGCGTCATGAGGAGAGGCGAAGAGCCACTGGAGCCGACTGGGCGCACCCGCTCGGAGACCGGTCAACTCGAAGCGGGCCGCGGAGCCTGCGGCGATCTCACGTCCCGCGTCCCAGTAGTCACGTTCGGGGTGCAGTGGGTGAGGGAGCAGCTTCATGTGGACGTAGCCCGGGCTCCCTCCAAATTGGAAGTTGCCGGAGTGTTCGCTCACGAGATCACCAAAGTCCAGCTCCGTAACGAGCCTTTCGCCTGGTTTCATAGGGTAAACAGCTACGCTCTCTCTGAGAGCAGTCCAGTCGGTGCGGTAGACGACCTTACTCGGGCCGCCGCAGATCACGTTGCCACGCACCGGCACCGCGAAGAGCTCAGTGCCAAACCAGATTGGTAGGTCCCCCCACCAGCTCGGGTAGATGGCCATAATGTCGGGCAGGTCTCTCTCTGGCAAGCGCTGGACAAGTTCCAGCGCCGCGCCGAGGCCGATCCGCGATGCACGCGCGAAGGGAAGCTGGTGGTAGCCGCCCAGCCCGATTATGTCCAGCGCGGGCAGGTTTGATACGAAGGGGATCGCGCCGGCATCCCCTAGCAATACGCGCTTAGGCTTAGGTTCAAGCGCCTGTAGTCGACGCCCCACCTGGACATGCTGTTCATGGATGTTGCGCGAAGCTCGCCCGTAGAACCACAGCTGGCCTTGCAAGCGAGGGAACTGGCACACGGCGAAAGCGCTCACCGCCGAGAGCCCAGTTAGCGCGAGGAGGACGGAGAGAGAGCCCCTTGGGGTTTTGAACTGGCGGCACCAGTTGCGGACGCTCGGGGCGGCACCCAGCGGGACGAACGATAGCAAGATAGCGAAGCCGGTTCCGGCATTGAGCAGCAGCCACGCTACGGCCGGCATCGAGTAGCGCTCATTCTGCCATCTGACTTGTCCGTTGAGAGCGACTACTAGCGTCCAGCTGAGCGAACTCAGCCAAAGCAAGGCCGCCGCCTGTCGGGTCTTCCTCAAGAACAGCGGCACGACCGCCAACAGCCAGAGCAACCAACCCAGGCTCAAGGGCACGCCGCCGACTGAGAAAAGCCGCTCGGAGAAGTGGTGGTTCGTGACCCTCAGGACTTGGTAACCGACGTGAGACCACCAGGCCCCGAACTTCTCCGCCGCTGTCATAAACGGATTGTTCAGCTCGACTTTGACGAGGGCTCCCGCAGCGGACCAACTGCCAGTGAAGAACCGATTGGCCGCGTGTTGGGCCAGGACGATGCAGGCTCCCGGTGTGGAGCCCCACAAGAGGAGCTTGAGCGAGAGGCGAAGACTCCGTCTCGCGCGGAGTGCCGCCAGCATGGCCGTCAGTACAAAGCACGCGACGAGCACTGTAGCTTCTGGGCGTGTTGCGACGAGCAAAGCACAAGCGGCTCCGAGCAGGACTGAGGCTTGAACTACCGCCCCGGCTGAGGGCGCTTTCAGGGACGCGATCAGCTGGACCCATGCGGAGAAGCTCAGCCCCCAGAGCCCCAAGAAGAAGGCCACTTCCATTCCGCTGGCCAGCGACCAGTTCAGCGCCCCAACGCTAAGCAGGAGCGGAGGCAACACTAGCCTGGCGTAGCTCGGGAGTGATGAGACCAGGTGCCTCGCGAACCAGAGTAGAGACCAGCCGCCAATGAAGGCGACAACCCCGGCCCAAATCATCATGTTGGAGTCCGGGTACCCAAGCCAATACCCCAGCGCGAGGACCCAAGGATAGAGCAGGCTCGTGCCACCGCTGGAGTAGCCGTTGCCCGGAGACCACTCGAAGGGAGCGCCGCCCGCGTTCGAGCGTGCAAAGTCGAGGTGAATGAACACGTCATCTAGCGGCGCGGACCAAGGCGGCTCCGCCTGAATTACCCCCGCCCTGGCTTCAGCAAAAAAGAGCTGATGCCTCATGCTCGCGTAGAACTGGCAGAGCGTCAGCAGCACGCAAGCCGCGGACCACACGGCATAAGTGAGGTCCTGAACAGGAACGTCGCGGAAGGTCAGGCCATTCTTGGCGGCGCGAAGCAGGGGATTCTTCATCTGAGCCGGGGGATTCCGGGGGGCACCGGTCGGGCCCAGACGTCTATCAAAAAGGGCCCCAGTAGGATAGCCTGCTCATCGCGATGAGAGCGGAGCGCACCCGACGCGAACGGTTACTGACGTTCTTGCTGCTCCCTGCTGTCGTGATCTCGGTCCTCGTGCTCAGTGTTGGCAGCTTTCGCGCTAGCTTCCAGCTGGATACGCTGCGTGACCAAGCGGTACTAGAGGCCTCGCTTGAGCTCGCCAACGCGCGTGCTTCCAGCCTAGACCAGATGATCATCGAGCAGGACAACGTTGTTCGGACTGAAGCGCGGGTAGACGTACTCGAAACCGTCGGTGCGAGCTGGCTGGCCGTCGCCGATCGCCAGACCCCGACGGTTCGTGCGGTGCTCGTGGTAGATGTGACTGACGGTCAGCGCGACGTGTTGGTGTTTGCCTCGCGTGCGCCTGGCGTGGCTGACGATCAGTTTCGGCGCCTTCTCCTCTACGAGATATGGCCGGATCTGAAAACCTTCGAGGGCCCCAAGGGTGAGCTCAGGCACCTTCATCGGTCATATCGCGGGCAAAATTACTTGCTTAGCTATTGGCGAGCGCAGCATGCCGAACGCGAGTACCTGGTGCTCGCTTGGCACGATGTCCCACGCATCGTTCATGACTACCTGCCAGCACTGTACGGTGAAAAAGACGGTCCGAATCGGGTGAACGTGGTGGACTCGAAGGGGCGCATTATTTTCGGGCCGCCACTGAGTGGCGGGGCCTTCACGGTGGGGATCCCTTTTCACACCACGTTGTACAAGTGGCGCCTCAACGTCGCGCTGACCACAGCAGAGCAGCTGGTTGAGCGCGCAGAGCGACGCCTGCTGTTAGAAATCGGGCTCGCCGCACTCTCGGCCTTGGTCGTGATAGCGGGTAGTGCCTTGATATTGACCGCGGCAGCTCGCGAGCGCAGGCTTGCAAACCTGAAGAGCGAGTTTGTTGCGAACGTGTCTCACGAGCTGAAGACCCCATTGTCGCTCATCCGTATGTTCGCTGAGTTGCTGCAGTCTGGGCGCGCCGATGACGACCAGAAGCGTGCAAAGTACCAGCAGATCATCCTAGCGGAGAGCGAGCGCCTAAGCGCCTTGATCGAAAATGTCCTCGACTTTGCGCGTGTCGAGCGCGGAGGAAAGACCTATGAGTTCGCCGAAGCGGACCTCACCGAGGTGGTCCTGCACGCGGTAGAAGCGTGTCGGGCGCGACTCGAGCGGGAGGGCATGGTGATACAGTTTGAACCGCCTAAGGACGCGATTGTGGGGAAGGTCGATCAGCGCGCCCTCGAAGTTGCTGTGATTAATCTGATCGACAACGCGAGCAAGTACGGTCCCCAAGGGCAGTGGGTGGGGGTCAGCATCGCGCGCCTGACCGCAGATGAGGTGGAGATCGTGGTTCGCGACCGGGGCGAAGGCATACCCGTTGAAGACCGCACGCGGATTTTTGAGCGCTTCACGCGCCGCGAGGAGCACGGCCGTGTGCGTGGAAGCGGCATTGGTCTGGCGCTCGTTCAAAGCATTGCCGTCGCCCATCGAGGCAAGGCGTGGGTCACTCCGAACTCCCCTAAGGGCAGCGCGTTTCACGTGCGTCTTCGCTTGCGCTAGCGGGTGGGGTAGCTGGTGCACGGTGCCGTGCGCCCCCTCGGTATTTAACCCTCCTCCGCTTTCGCTTTCGCTAACTATTCATCAACCTCGCCGTCCTCGGATGCCGACTGGGACTCTAGCAGCTCCTTGTCGCTCAGATAGATAGAGCGCAAGGGGCCCTGTGGGATTCTAGCCCCTGCTGCCGGTGGGGTCACAGGAGCGACGGGTAGCTGCGCCGGGATCGTTGCAGACACTGGCTCGGGCAGAGGGGCGGCCACGGGGATGGTCGTTGGCGTTTCACTGAGCTCGGCCTCGAGCTCGAGCTCGGCGGCATCACCCATGTCGCCCTCAGTGGTCGCGCTGGGGGTCGGCGATGCTTCAGGCATGACGGCGACCGGAGGAGGTAGTTGCACGGCATCGAGCAGCTTCGCGTAGTGGTCCTTGACCGCCGCGAACTCTTGCCGTTCGCTCTGAGGGAGCACGAGCAAGGCGTCGAAGCCAAGCGTTTCAGCGTCGATAAACACCCCGTTCTTTTTGGCGCTGAAGTGTAGGTGCGGACCTGTTGAGCGCCCCGTGGTGCCGACGTATCCAACCACTTGCTCACGCTTGACCTTGTCGCCGACCTTCAGCCCAGCTTCAAACCTCGACAGATGCGAGTAGCCCGTTTCGTATCCGTTTGCGTGTTCTATTTCGATGAAATTGCCGTTCGCACCGTAGGCTCCGAGCTTGGTGATTGTGCCGAAGGAACTCGCGTAAAGCGGGGTGCCGGTCGGTGCGCCGAAGTCGGTACCGTTGTGCGGCATCCGTTTTTTCAGAATCGGGTGTAAGCGGTTGGGATTGAACTTGGACGTGATCGGGGCGCCCTTGATCGGCCTCGCCCAGCCCCCCTCGCCGGGAGCCCGACCTTTCTCGTCGAAATACTTCTTCCGCTGAGGGAAGTAATAGATTCGGATCGCCCCGCCGTCGCGCGGGACGTACTCGAGGGCTTCTATGCCGGCGTAGCGAGAGAACTCGCCCAAGACGGTCACCTCTTGCGCGACCAGGCGCAGGCGATCCCCAATCTCGAACTGCTCAACGCTTGCATGACCGTCAAGTGCCTTGTTAACAAACACGCCCAACCCCGCTTCCAGTCCTGCGCGCTTAAGCGCATCAGCGAAGGAAGAACTCGTCATGACTAACGCACCCTGAACGCGCTCGGTCTTCACTTTGAGATCGAGCTGCTTACCCTTGAGCAGTCCGTCTTTTCCTGTGCGCGCCTGGAAGATCTCCTCCTTGCCTGCGATGTATTCGAACGCCTGGAGCGAACCAGACGAATCCAGCAAGGCCACGAACTCGTCCGACGGTCTGCAGCGATCGAGGTTCTTCTCTTCCTTGAGCGCCGTGTAGGCGCGATAGGCCTGGGACTTCTCGAGACCTGCATTCTGGAGGGCCGTCAAGAATGGTTCTTTGCCTACGGTGCCTCGGATCAATCTCTCACCGGAGCCGGCGGCACCAATCCTCCAGGGTCCCTCAAGCTTTTTGCGCTGGCTGGGGGCCTCGGTTTCTGTAGGGGCGAGAGCGAGAGCGGGGGTGACGGTGGTCGCCGGCACGGCGCGTTCCAGCGGCTCTTGAGGTCCGGCGCTATGATCTTTGGGGGCAAACTGGATCAGCAGTGCGAACAAGCACGCAATACAACCAAGCCCAATCAGCGTCCCTAGGAGCATCAGGCTGGTGGAGGACAGGGCCGTCCCGGCGATTTTCACCGGGTTCGGGCGACTCGGGGCTTTGGAAATCCCGATCTCATCGAGCTCAGTGCCCAGCTCGTCCAAGGAGCCGAAGCCGGCGAAAGCGTCGTTCGACGAGCTAACGGCGTTAGCTTCGGCTTGGGCCTCGGCGGCTTTGGCCAGTAATCGATCGCGAACCGGATGTCCCGTCCGGGCAAACCCAGGCGTGGGGCTCGGCGCGCTCACCTGACCGTCATCTACCCCTGCAACGTCAGCTGGGAAGCCCGGGTCAGTGGCCCCGTCAGCACTTACGGCTGGATCGGTCACTGTGCCGACGTGTCGCGTCGGTTTCGCGTCTGCTGGCACGGATCGCGAGCTACCAGCGACACCGAGGGCTGGCAAGGGTGTTCTGATTTGTCTGGGCCCGGCTTGGCCCTACGCCAGTGTCGAGAAACTGTTCAGACGTGCAGCGAGGGCCTCAGCGTCCAGTGGAGCCGCCGAAAGGTCGTCGAACGCGCCGACCCTGCGGTTGAGCTCGTGACTCAGGATTCTGTGGGCCGCCGCCGCGCTGGCTCGAAGACTCGGGGTAGCGCCGGTCAGTGACTCCACGCTCGCGACGCCGTGCTCGCGGATGCCGCAGGGGACGATTAGCCGGAAGAGCTTCAGGTCTGTCGTCAGGTTGAGCGCGAACCCGTGCATGGTAGTCCAGCGAGAGAGTCGCACACCGATTGCACCCAGCTTCACTGGACGTCGGCAGTGGTCAGCGCCCGGCCAGCGTACGGGGTCTTCGGCATCCGCCCAGAGCCCAATCAAATCTGGCAAAGTGCCGGCGCCTACGCCGTGAGGAGTGACCAGCTGGCGCATGGTCTCTGCCAGTACTTGCACGTACTTGCGGACATCCCGCTGGTTCGGCGCCAGTTCGATGATGGGGTACGCCACTAGCTGTCCAGGCGCGTGCAGGGTGATGTCGCCGCCCCGATCGGTGCGCACCATCGAGACGCCCTGTTCAGCCAGTTGCGGCTCGCTGACCAGTAGATGCTCAGCTTTTGCTCCGCGCCCCCAGGTGATGGTCGGGTCGTGCTCAAGTAGCAGGAGCGTATCCCCAATAGCGCCCGCGCGCCGTCGCTCGAACAGGTCGAGCTGTAGCTGGTACAAAGTTGCGTACGGACGGCGCCCTAGCCACAGGGCATGCAGCGCTCGTTCCTCCGCTATTCCGGTACCGTCAACCCGAGTGCCCGCCATTCTTCCAACCAATCATCAATCTGCTCTACGAAGGTGCCAGCTACGTCGGGATCGAACTGTGTCCCAGCGCAGCGTTGAATTTCGTCGGTGGTGACTTCGTGGGGTAGGGCCCGCCGGTAAGCCCGGCTGCTGGTCATCGCGTCGTACGTGTCTGCCACAGAAATGATGCGAGCAATAAGTGGAATGCTCTTTCCCTCCAGGCCCAAGGGATAACCGCCACCACCCCAGCGCTCGTGGTGCAGATGGACGCCGGGGATTACAGGCTCCAGGAAACGTATTGGGTCGAGAATTTCCCGACCGATGCCCGGGTGCTCCTTAAAATGTTCGTACTCGGCTTGGGTCAGTCGATCGGGTTTGTTCAGGTTCATGACGCACCCGATCTTGCCGATGTCGTGCATCAGGGCTGCCTGGCGCACGACCTCGATCTCGCCCTCGCCAAGGCCAAGAGACCTAGCGAGGCGTTGCGCATAACGCGCGACCCGCTCAGAGTGCCCCGCGGTGTAGCGGTCCATCTTGTCGATGGTCTTCGCGAGGCTCTGGATTGTTTGCCGGAAAGAGGCTTGCAAATCTTCGTAGAGCCGCGCGTTGTCGATCGCTGCGGCTGCGCGCGACGCGATCATCGCAAGCATCTTGCGCTGACCTTCGTCGAAGCGCTTGTTCGGTGTGACCGAGACGATGTACACCCAGCCAAGCAGGCGGTCACGCGTTCTAAGCGGCACGATGGCTACGCTGTTCACCGAGCGCGATGCCGAGATGAAGAGTCGCGCTGCGTGTTCGCCGTGAGCGACGATCGAGCGAGCTTCAGTAAATCGCTTCGCGATTTCGGCGGTGTCCGGGGAGAACTCCAGGATCTCTTGGATTGTGGTGTCCTGCTGTGCCGCCCGCAGAACGAACGCCCCCTCTCCATCGTCCAGCCAGGTCCCGACGGCATCACCCCGGGCGTCATGAATCGACGCGTCGCACAGGGTCTCAACCACTTCGTCCAGTGAAAGGCTCGCGCTGATCGCTTCAGAGACCTTGTAGAGCGACACGGCCTCTCTGAGGCGTAGGTTCTCGGCCGCTAGGCGCTTCTGACGTAGCGCGCGATGAACGACCTGGACGATTTCGTCAGACTTAAAGGGTTTCAGAACATAATCGAAAGCGCCCTGTTTCATGGCGCCAATCGCTGTCTCGACGGTCCCGAAGCCAGTCATGATGACGGTCAGCGTTTGGGGATAAGCCGTGTTGATCTCTTTGAGCAGCTCAAGTCCCCCAACATTCGGCATCTTCAAGTCGCTGACGACGACGTCGAACTCCCGGTTCTTCAGCTCGATCAGCGCCTCCGCACCGTCGGCGGCCGTGCGCACGTTGTATCCTTCCATCGCAAGAAAGTCGGCCAGAACGTCGCGGATGAATCGTTCATCGTCGACGACTAAGACACGAGGCTGTTCCTCAAGGATCAGGGGCGACTCAAGTGCCATCAGCGTTCACAGCGCAACAGAACCGAACCCCACAGGCGATTCGCGTCCAGAGGACTTCTGGCGTCGGTCAGCGTTCGCATTTCGTGGACAGTTGTTGTTGGGTCTACCGTGAGGGGACCTTTGGGATCAACAGCCGTCGCCCAGCTGATGTCGTTGCTGTGTGTGCGGCTGTATGTGGGTAAGAGCATTGA
This sequence comes from Pseudomonadota bacterium, assembly GCA_039796375.1. Taxonomy (GTDB): domain Bacteria; phylum Myxococcota_A; class Polyangia; order Polyangiales; family Polyangiaceae; genus SZUA-265. The sequence continues at coordinate 574 of JBDKJZ010000170.1, read as the reverse complement.
GTGCCGCTCAATCACGGGTGTCGGTGCGTGCCCGAACGGCCCAAGAGGCCGCCGAGCGGCGTCTCAGTGGCGTGTAGATCGTGATGCTTCAGGTGGTACAGATTCAAACCATTCACCATCGCATGGGCCAGGATTGGTCCGAGCAACGATCCGGTCAGTGCAAACAGCAAACCCAGTCCTAGCCCCACGGCCGCCGCCCAGCTCGCCCAGACCCAGCGGCTCGGACCCGGAACCTGATGCACTAACCCGAACGTGAGCGCCTGCGCGATCACGCCGACGTAGGGCTGGAGGAGCCCCCGAAAGAGCAGCTCTTCGCCTAGGGCGCTGAGGAGAGCCAGCAACACGATCCCGCTTGCGCTGAGTTGTCGAGCGACTGGCCGAAATTCGTCGTGGAGCCGCCGGGCCCAGTTGTACCTTGAGACGCTGACCCGCGAGCTCACCACCAAAGCGGCACCGAAAGCGAGGCCGAGCAGCGCGCTGTAAGCGTGAAGAATCCCTGGACTCAGGGAGAGCGTCGGCTCGGGATGGGTGAACGGCAGGCGATCCAGTCCGTACCAGCTGCCCGCGACCACCA
>JBDKJZ010000169.1:0-9908 GCA_039796375.1 Pseudomonadota bacterium | reverse complement strand
CGAGCACGGTCTGCACCACCTCGGCGGTCTGCGTCACCTCGCCAGCGAGTATCGGGGAGAGGCGATTGCCTATCCGTTCACCCACAGGTCCCATCGCAAGCACCGTCAGCGCTGTACTGAGCGCCATGATAACGGTCGTGCTCGGTACACTCTGGGCGCCGATTGCGCTACGCGCGATGTGTAGCACCGTCGAGATCTTCACGAAGGCCGTGAGCGCCATGAAAGCGAAAGGCAATAGACTCACCAGGCCTAGCGCAACGATCAGTCCGACAGGTTGGGAGAGCACGGGCTCGGTCACTGCGCGGTGTCTCCGTCGGCTGGGTTCGCTGGCGGTTTGCGACCCAGGGTGACCTTCAAGACGTCCTTGAATGCGCGTCCCTGCCCAGGTTCGGGCGGGGGGAGCTCGCTCTGGGGCATTTCTCCGAGTTTGGAAATTCCGGCTTCACTACTGCCGAGGATGAGCACCTTCTCTCCGACGCGCACCAAACAAACCGCGCGACGCTGGTCTAACGGCAGGCGCCCGAGCAGCTCCATCGGTCCGCGCAGCTGGGGCATACCGAAGCGTCGCCCTGCAAACAGGAGCCCCCAAGCGAGCGCGATCACCCCCAACAGCGTAATCCCCGTCTGGATAACGTACTCGGCCGCCGGCGACACGGCACTGAGCCTACCGGTCCTCTGCTGACGGAGGAAGCGCAGAATCGACGAGCCTGCAAAGTGTGGTCGACTTGGCCGGAACGCGAGTCTCAAAACCGAGCCCTGGGCTGCAGGGCGGCCCCGAACCGTACGCGCGGTGGCCCAGCGACTCAGGGCTCGTTAGGATTGGCAACGGCAGCCGCGAGCTCAGTCTCAAGACCTAGGTCGCCCTGCTGAGCCATGAACGCATCGAGCTGTGCGCTTAGCGCCAGCTTTTGCTCCTGGTGCGCTGGCGATTGGCCTAAGTTCACGAGCTCGAACGGATCGTTCTCGAGATCGTACAGCTCTTCAGCTGGGCGGTGCTGGTAGAGCGTGACCCGTTCCTGAGCGAAGGCGCTAGTCTTCGCGGCCGCGACCCAGGAGTCCCAGACTTCTCCTCGGGTCTCAGTGATCGTATTGGTGAAGGGTTCATTCGCGTTCAGGTTCCGAAGGTACTTTAGGGTTTTCGTACGCACTGCGCGAACCGGGTAGGTCGAGCCGCCGATAATGCCGCGGGTCGTGTGGCTAGCGAACACGACATCCCGGTGTTGTTGCGTGTGACCTAGTAGCGCCTCAGCGAAACTTTGACCATCGATGTTCGTCGGCGGTTGTCCCCCGGCCAGGTCAACAAACGTGGGCAACAAGTCGACGAAAGAGAACATCGCCGCACTCCGCGTGCCTTGCGCGATGATCCCTGGCCAGCGCGCAATAAACGGAACGCGAAGTCCAGCGTCGTACAGCGTCCACTTTGCGTACCAGGCGTTGCCGTGATCGCTCGTCGCGATCGTCAGAGTGGAACTGGTTAGCTCATTTTTGGTGAGGGCTTGATCGATGACGGCCAGCTCCGAGTCGAAGAGCAGCACGTCTTCGTAGTAGCCGGCGACCGTCTCGCGCAGCGTGGGCGTGTCCACCCAATTGGGATAGACCTCGACGTCAGAGCCCTTAAAGTTGGTCGGCAGGGCGTGGGGCGCGTGGGGTTGGTTGGAGGCGTAGTACAGCAAGAACCGGGTGTTCTTTGAGCGCGCGATAAAGTCGGGCACCTGGTTGGTCCCGAGCACTTCGTCGAACTCGAATTGCGCCAGGGGTTTGATGTGGGTCTTGCCGGCGAGCACTACCTTGTAGCCCAGTGGCTTTAAGTAGTGAGCGAGAGCGAGCACCCCAGGTTTGATGGTGCCGTGGTTCCGATGGCTTCCGTGACGTACCGGGTAGAGACCTGTGAGAATCGATGAGCGAGAGGGGGCGCACATGGCCTCGGTGACGAATGCGTTGTCGAAGCGCACACCTGCGTTCGCCAGCGCATCCAGCGTCGGGGTTTGGGTGGGGGTCGCACCGTAGGCGCCGACCTCACCGCGGCCAAGGTCATCGGCGAGCACGAAAACGATGTTGGGCGGCGTTGGACGTGGTCCGGGCGGGAGCACTGGCGCGATTGGATCGTTGGTATCAACCGGCGTTGGTCCGCTGCCCGCTCCGCCGTTGCTCGGAGGATTTTCTGGCCGCGCGCCAGCGTCGCGTCTACCGCGCGGCAGAGGGGCTGAGGGTTCCGCCCCTGGTTCAGCTCCGGGCGCAGTTCCGGTGGGGTTCGTTCGTGGGGTGTCCGTCGCGGGAGCAGAGGGCAGGGGTGAAGCGCCGTCACGCTGTGGAGACGTCTCTGTGCAAGCTACGGGAAGAAACAACACACCCAAGAAGAGAAGTGAACGAAGCTTGAGCTGCATGTAAGGCAATCTAGACGCGTTTGAGTCAACAATCTAGCGCGCTCGCCGGAGGCACGTGAGCTACGCCCTGGAGGATTCTGTAGACTCGCTGTCGCCCTAAAGCGCGCCTGCGTCCGCGGAGGGGCCTTGCCAAGAGCGCTCGACGAAACTCAAGAAGGCCTCGGCCGAGCCCACCCGTTTTCCAAGCCGCGCTCGATGTTTGGCCAATCGATTCCAGCGCAGGAGCAGGGAGTGGTATTGCCTCAGCTCCTCAAAGCGAGTCCGGTCAGTTGCTGCTAGGTCGGAGAGGGTCTGATGACCGTCTAGCGCGTAGTCACAGCCCTCGAGCGGGAGCAACTTGAGGCGAGTGCGCGCGCCGTGCTGGGTTGGCGCCGTCCCTTCGAGCGAGGGTTCAGCTGCCTCTCCCTCCACGCGGACGTCGCCGCGCTCGAAGTCAAACGGAAATGCGCGGCAGTCCATGGGACGCGCGGTGTAGACGGTGCAGCGATTGCCCGCGTCGAGAAACACGCACGCCTCGGACTGTTGGGCGAGCACCATCAGTCGCCGCCCGTCGGAGAGGTGCACGAAGCCGCCTGGTTCACCGGTCATGTCCACCTCCTCCGGGCTGAGCCATTGGACGACATCGAGGGTGCGTTTTCCGCTTGAGCGAGTCAGCCGTCTCAGATCGAAACTCGTGACCGCGACGCGCAGCTGGCGGCAACAGTGGCCGCACCCCGTGCAGCGAAAGGTGAGTGGATTCTCAGAGCCCATCTCGGAATCGGAATCCGGTGCTGTGCCGATCTGGGACATTTCTGGGTATCGGGTGTCGGGTGGAGACTATTTGGGTGCAATGCGGGGGGCCACTGGGGGGCGCGGGTTCCAGGTTCGAGCTAGGCTCTTACTTGTGTCGATTATGCCCCACAAACCATTGGCCTACCGATTCGCGGTCTGCGGCGTCTTGGTTCAGTTGAGCTTCAGTAGCGCGTGTACCTCGTCTCTGGATACAGAATTTGCCAGGCTGAATGCGTCTGCGGATGACGGCGGCGTTGAGCCCGCGGATGACGACTCGGGACAACCGAAGCCTGGACCGGGGGGTTCAGGTGGCGGCGGGGGCGCGAAAGATAGCCCCGAACCCCCACCCGTCGACAAGCCCGCGGCCGGTGGAACTGGCGGAGCGTCGGAGCCTGGTGGTGGCAGCGGTGGCGACCCAGCGCAGGGTGCCGGGGGGACTCTTTCTGGAGTCGGAGGTTCTTCAGAGCCCACAGGCAGCGGCGGTTCACAGCAATCCACTGGCGGGGGCGGAGGCTCTTCAGAGCCTCCAGGCGGCGCCGGAGGCGAGGTTGCCTGCGTTCCGGACTGCGCGGGAGCCCAGTGTGGCGATGACGGCTGCGGAACGAGTTGTGGTGAATGCGCGCTGGGCTCCGAGTGTCAGGTGGGCCAATGCGTGGGGAGCTACGTGTTTGAGGTCGAGAACGCGGCGCTAACAGGTCAGATGCGCGCGAATTCCGGGATCATGGGCTTCAGTGGGTCCGGCTATGGCGACTGCGTTGACCTCGAATGCGGCTTCACCATCAGCCCGACGGTGAGCGGAGGGACGTACTACATGGACGTGACCTACACGCTTGCCGCCACGCCGCGCCGCTTCGCGATCGAGGTGAACGGGACGCCTTGGATAAGGCATACGTTTCGCACGACGGCCAATTGGCGAGACGATTCGCTCGTGGGTCTCGTCCTGCAAGAGGGGGTGAACACGATCAAATTTAGCAGCGACGGAACTAGCGGTCCGAATGTCGACCGCGTCTCGCTCAAACCGGACGATGGTTCCCGATTCCAAGTCCGCGTCGAGGCCGAGCTGGCCACCTCGTTGGGCTGCGCAGAGACTAAGCTCAAGGATGGGGGCACGATCATCGCCGCGTGCCCGCCCAATTCCGTCAGTACGTACTCCGTTGATGTGCCCAAGAATGGGCCGGTCACCTTCACGTTTCGCTCCGCGACCGTACACGGCAACGCCAAAATGCAGCTGTTGGACGCCGCCGATGTGGTTCTAGCCGAATCGGACACGCTCTCCGGGACCTGGGATACCTTTCGGACGTACAGTATTCGAACGACGCCCCTGACCGCGGGCGTCCAGATCCTGAAGTTGCGCAACGCTCCCGCGGAAATGGACACCAACTGGTGGTCCATCAACGAGTAAGGGGGCGGACCGCCCTCTAGATTGCTGCCCGGAGCACCCTTGGGAGCCGGCGAAATGCGGGAACCGCGGAATGCCACTGGCGCCGCGTGAAGTGTTCGCGTAGTCCTCGCCGCTTATGCTGCAACGTGCGTCCGCTGGCTGGTACCTGCTGTTCGGATTGGGAGGCACCGTGGCTGGCTGCGGAGCGCGTTCGGGCATTGATGGTGACCCAGGCACTAACGGCCAGCTCGCGATTTCGGACGCCAAGCCTGCCGACCCGCGACCTGACGTCGCCTTGGGCGTGGGCGGGTTCATCAACGCTCCTGTCGTAGCCCCCCCATCGATTGGGACAGTTCCGGTTGAAGCCGGTGGCGCGCCAGCGAGCTGCGACACCGTTTCCTCGGTGACTCCCGGAGCAGCGTGCGAGCTCACGACGTCTTGCCCGGACTCATTCTCAAGAACCTCGTGTTATCTCCTGGGCGACGGCAGAAGCCGCTGCACCTGTACCGATGGGCTCGAATACAGAACGGTCGATATCTCGGGAGTCGCCCCTGACGAAGCCTGCGCCGCTGCGACCGAAGAGTGCCTGAACGTGACCCCCGTTGTTGCTCCCGAGAAGTGCGCGTTCAACAACGACAACTCCGGCCTGGACACCTGCAGTCTTGACGAGGTGTGCGAGTCCTCCGTCACTAAGGACGGTCTAACTTTTACGACTCGGCGCACCCACAGCTCAAATTGTTACCGGAACGGCCCGAACTGGGAGTGCTCGTGCGATAGCGCAAAGGAGCTTCAGTTTGAGAGTGTTGGTTTTGCCGGGGCGCTTAGCTCGGTTGGTCTGTGTGCTGACGCACTAAGGACCTGTCAACAGGGGACCATGCAGACCGTGCAGACTGCTTGTGAGCCTGAGGGGTTATCAACCACCGAGACCGATTGCACCCTCGAACAGCGGTGTAGGAAAGACGCAGTCACTCTCTCGGGCACACCGGTATTCACCACACAATCTGTTTCGGTGCAGTGCCTTCTCGCGCAGCAAGGTTCTGCGACCTGGCGCTGCGACTGCCAAGACGGGACCCCTGAGCTGACATTGCTCGGCATGGACAGCCCCGCGAGCTGCGAGCAAGCCGCGAAGGTCTGCAGCGAGAGACTGTAGGCCTTCGGCGTCGAACTCAAGTTTATAGAGTCGGGCTAGTGGGTCTCGGGTTCATTCCCTGTATCCTCCGAAGCTTGAGCCTGAGTCGTTGGACGGGACGGCGGGCTGCTCACAAGCGGCCTCACCGGCTCGTTCCCTGAGAACTGGTAGCCGATACCAAGCATGATCTTGATGGGCGCGCCTAGATCGGGATCTGAGTCGCCGTTCTCAGCGAACAGTGCTTTGGCGTGCGCAGGTAGCTCCTCATGCGTGATGTACCCAACTCCGTAGGTCGCGATGAACCCACCAGGGGCACCGAGGTCGTGATCCAGGCCGAGAAACAACCCCAACCCGTTGAGCACGCCGTCGGCAACGCTGGTGGAGGGGTCATCCTTGGCTGCAAGCAGAGTCCAAACGGCGGTCGTCCCGTAGGTTGCCGTGAAATGCGGTCTGAACTTGTGCGTCCAGTCCAGCGCGTAGGCGCGTCCGCCAACGGCCCACCCGGGACCCGAGAAAATCAAGGTCCCCGCTCCAGCGACGGCGGTCAGGTAGTCCATTCCTAGTTCCAGTTGCCCGCCGAAACCACCGTACGAGGCGCCGAGTCCGGTCCCTGCCTTCGCAACGAAGCTCACGCCGCCGGGTTTGCCCGCATCACCCGGAGCGGAAGAGCCACCGTCCACGCCTGATGACGCTTGAGCAGCACAAGGGAGGGTCCAAGTTAGCGCCCCACACACTACTACCGTCTGATACACACTTCTCATTTGTTTTCCCTTTCACGATATTGCATACGGCACTGTTTACTTATTACGCCAATAGTCTTTGGTTTGAGTCTCGCGTCAACCGCGCGGGCCTCATTCAGGCAATTGAGTCCACCCATCTGCGCAAGGCTCAGAGCCTTGCGCACCAACCATCCAAACTCTGTTCACCCCAGTGCCCCCTGACGCGATCCGAACGCGCTTCGCGGTTTCGAGCACTAGAACTCTCTACGCCGAGATCGGTGCTGCGAATTGACCGATCGTAGCGGGAAGGATCCGATCGACGCCCGCGGGATACAGGCGGGTGATTGAGCTTGTGACGCAGTGGCGTAGACTCGACTAGCGACTCACGCTTGGCATGGCTTCGGCGTCCGCGAAGGTCTCTGGTGGTCACCGTTCCCTCATGTGGAACGACATAAGTTGTTGTTCTTGTCCCTCCAGGTCACACGTGAAAACCTGGTGGACACTGCGGTCGATCAGGCCTACGTTGCACCGATATGAAATCGCCAAGACGACTCTCGGTACAGCACGTCAAACTCTGCACGCTGACCCTCACCCTAGCTCTCCCCGTGGTTGGTTGCGGCAGCGATGTAAGTAACACTGGCGACGCCTCCAAGGACGGCGGTACTCCAGTGGAGGGCGATTCAACCAGCCATGACGGCGGTGTAGATCGCGGCGAGTCCAAGGGCGGCGCCTCCAAGGGCGGTGCTTCAGCTGGCGGCGCCTCCAAGGGCGGTGCTTCAGCTGGCGGCGAGTCAGCTGGCGGGAGCTCGAGTGAGGGAAAGGGCGGCTCTGCAACGGCTGGTTCTTCGGCGGGTGGTGCGTCAGCTGGCGAGTCCATGCTCGGTACGGCTGACGGGATCTCCGGCACATTCAAAGGTGTGACCTATGCGTTCACTATGAGTCCGCTCCATATTCCCCAACAAACTCCCACGGTGTTGATCTCGGCCTCAGGCCATACGGATACCTGGTCCATCCGCATGATCCCCATGCTGGGTACCCAAAAGTGCAACGGTTCAGCCGAAGCGGGTGACCCGGCGGTTTCGTTTCGCTCACTCTCCAACCTCGACTTCAACGGCACAACCGGCACGGACGGTGCCTGTTCGATTACCATCACGAGCCTGGCGCCGAAGTACGAGGGTACGTTCACGGCCACGATCTTGAGCATCGGTGCGGGCGAGCTAGAGGTGACTGAGGGGGCCTTCCGCGTCGCGAACTGAAAGTAGCTGCACGGCGTCCAGGTCCCGGTCTGCGTCCCAAGAATTATCAGGCGCCTGTGGAATGCAGTGATTTCTGCGCGGTGAGCTGATCGGAGAGCGTCTCCATGGGACGTTCTAGGTGTATGTCAGACAAGAACAGCCGCGCGCGGCAAACGCATAGGAATTCACACTTGCGGCCCTGCCGCCCCGTCTTCGCGCTGGTCGCCTTGGTGAGCGTTGCCGGTTGTTCAGGCGAGGCTTCGACCGGGACGGCCCCCGCGGTGGTGCCTATCGGGACGGAAAGTGGAGCTGCTGGGGGCGCGCCAGGACCGGCGCCTACTGCCCCCGCGCCCACCGCGCCAGAGCCCGCGCCCATTGCGCCAAGCGCTGACCCAGCCGCAGGCGCCGGTGGGCAACCTGGAGGGACAGGGGGTGCCGTATCGAGCCCCGCCGCGGGCGGCGGCACGTCGACCCCCGCGGCAGGCGGAGCCCCGCCCGTCATCCCCGCCAAGGCCTTCGACTGCACCAACCATCCTGACGCGCTGTACTGCGACAACTTTGAGCTGGGCATCACCGCGCCGTTTTCAGTATCGGCGGCCAAGGGGAGTGTCTACGAGGCGAGCGCGGTGCGTGCCCACAGCGGAGCGTATTCGGCGTACGTCAAGTCGACGACGCCGCAGTACAGCGACGCTTGGCTCACCCTGAAAGCTCCGGTGTTTCCAACTCCGGATAACAGCTTTTACATGAGAAGCTACATCTACTACGCCGGCCCGGGCAGCGCGGATAACGTCTATCTTTTCCAGATACGTGGAGATCTGGCGAATGGCCAGGGGACCGCTTTTGCCAAGATGGGGGCAGAAGGCAACCCCTACAACAAGCCCGATGATCCGAACTTCAAGAAGGTGTCCACGCTGATTTATCACTCGCAAGTTCGCAGCGCCGACCACAAGGTTCTGCGTGCGGTGGACGCCCCCGTGGTGGTCTATGGGGAGTGGACTTGTTGGGAGTGGCACGTCGACGGTGTGAATCACGAGTGGACGATGTGGGTCAACGGAGAGCAGCATCTGCAACAGAAGTGGGACCAGAACCCAGCGAATCCCTGGCAAACCTTCAGTACGAGGGAGTTTCAGATGGGGGTCCAACATCCTCACGACCAGCCCGGCGAAATCGAAGTCTGGTTCGACGACCTCGTGATCTCGAAAACCCGTGTCGGGTGCGGTACGCCGCCGAACTGAGACGACTCCTGTTCGCCAGCGCGGCGGAGTCTGCCGAAGCCGGGTTTCTTACGTAACCGCAACAAGTTCTTTGCACTCCCGGGCCCCTCACCGAGGGGGGGAGCTTGGAGTACGCAGCTCGCAAGAATTGCAGGCAATATTCTCGCGTCCTATGCGAGTGGGATGACTTGGGATTGGCAGGCAATATTGCGTCCGCTCCTTAACACTTCACCCCCGCGTGAGAATATTCTACCGGGCGCTTAGGAACTCCGCGTGACGAAGACAAGTGCTGTCCGTCTTTTCCGGCTTGGTGCATACCCCGGCGCGATCACCTCCGTGTAGCTGCCGATGGACGGCGGCCTGGGTTACGGAAGTGACGAAGCCATCAAAACGGAAAGGGACAATCAATGTTACCAAATGAAGTCAGCTATGCTTCGAAGTTGGGGCTGGTCGCCTCGCTGGGGTTGGGTCTATTCGCGTGTTCGGGAGAAGCGGGACTAGAACGAGCGGACGCGGATGAGTCCTTTGGCACAGTCCAGAATGCCCTGGTTCTCGGAGACGCTTTGCCCGGTACCGATCCTGTGGCGTTCGCTGAGGCCAGCGCGGCCTTCAGCGCTGTGGAGGGGGACGCAGACGGTGTAGGGCCGATCTTCAATGAGCGGGGCTGCGGAGTGTGTCACTCGCTGGGCGCTGTCGGGGGGGCTGGCGACCAGGTCGAGCAGCGCTTCGGTCGCCGCGTTGACGGACGCTTCAATTCTATGGGAAGCGTCGGGGGCTCGCTTCGGCAGTTGTTCAGCATCGACCCGTTCACGCCTGAAGGGAGCAACACGCAGTGCGACCCGGGCTCCGACGACGCACGCCCGAGCGGCGCGAACGTTTTCGCGGGTCGCCTCACCACTCCACTCTTCGGCTTGGGGCTAGTGGACTCGCTGCCCGATTCAAGCTTCGACCTGTTGGCATCGCGGCAGCCTGCTTCTATTCGCGGGATCGTCAATCGGGTGACCACACTGCTGCCGAACCCGCTAGACCCCTCTCAGTCCGAGGGGGGGGGGCGCGTAGGTCGCTTCGGATGGAA
>JBDKJZ010000168.1:0-9918 GCA_039796375.1 Pseudomonadota bacterium | reverse complement strand
CCTGCGTGGCGCGAAGATCGCGATGGCGTTTCAAGAGCCGGAGTCGGCGCTCAACCCGACGAGCCCCGTCGGGAACATGTTGCTAGAGCCCATCCGCCTTCACTTGGGCCTGTCTCGAACTGCCGCACGGCAGAAAGCCGAGCAAGCGCTTGGGCTCGTGGGCATCGCCAACCCCAAACAAACCTTGCTGAGCTATGCGCATGAGCTCTCCGGCGGCGCACGTCGGCGGGTGCTGCTCGCGCTAGCGCTGAGCTGTAATCCGAGCTTGCTGATCGCAGACCAACCCACGAGCGGCATCGATCCAACGACTCAGTCGCAGCTGCTGGACGTGCTGGCCCGGGTGCAAGCCGAGCACGGCATGACGCTCATCCTAATCACTCACAACCTCGGCATGGTCGCAGAGAACGCCAAGCGCGTGATCGTGCTCTACGCCGGGCAAGTGGTGGAATCTGGACCCACGGAGGCTGTGTTCAGCGCCCCACGCCATCCTTACACCCGCGCGCTGCTCGCGAGTATCCCCGTGGCGGCGGCGGGGGCTCCCAGCTCGCGGCGGCTTCAGGTCTTCGGTGGCACCGGTCAAATCGATCCCGAACCCGGTTGCCGGTTCCGTGGGCGCTGCCAGTCGCCGCGATCGGACATCGAGGTGGAGCGTTGCCAAACGGACAGTCCCGAGCTTCGCGAAGTCAGTGGTGCACCTGCTCCGCGTTCAGCGCGCTGTCACTACGCGGAGCGTGCGCATGGCTGAGTCCAACGACGATGACCGACTCACGCTGCGACCTAGCGCGCCCGAAGACGCGCTGCTCCACGTGGACCACCTCACCAAGGTCTACGCCATCCGGCGCTGGCTCAGGCGAACTCGCTTCCTCCACGCGCTCACGGACGTTTCACTCTATCTTGCCCGCGGCGAAACTCTCGGCATTGTCGGCGAAACCGGCTCCGGCAAGAGCTCGCTCGCCAAGATCATTCTGCGCTTGCTGCCACCGACTCTGGGCCAAATCGTGTTCGCCGGGCGGAACATTACCGAATACTCTGAGGCAGCGATGCGCCCGCTACGCCGTCGCTTGCAACCGATCTTTCAGGACCCCAACAGCACGCTGAACCCCAGGCTCAGCGTGGGGGACATCATCGCGGAGGGGCTACGCATTCATCACCTCAGGCCAAGCGGCGACGCCGAGAAAGCTCGCGTTCTTGAGTTGCTGGGGCAAGTAGGTCTCGCCGCTGCCGTGTTCGACCGTTTGCCCGGGGATCTCAGCGCAGGCGAACGCCAACGCGTCGCTATCGCGCGCGCCCTCGCGGTCGAACCAGAGCTGCTCATATGCGATGAGCCGGTGAGTGCCCTAGATGTCTCGGTCCAAGCTCAAATCGCCAATCTTCTGCTCGACCTGCAGCAGGAGTTTCACCTCTCCTATCTGTTTATTTCTCACGACCTCAAGCTGGTTTGTTTCCTCAGTCACCGCATCGCGGTGATGTACATGGGCCGGATCGTCGAGACGGGCCCTAGCGAGACCCTCGCCGCCAAGCGCAGCCACCCCTACACCCGCGCGCTCTTCAATGCCGTGCCCGAGGTCTTACCCACTCAGCGGCGCTTACGTATTTTGCTCGACGGCGAGCCCCCCGATCCCTTCAATCCGCCCGCAGGCTGCGCGTTTCATCCGCGCTGCCCTCAGGCTACGCCCGGCACCTGCGACCAAGCCACTCCGCCTCTGGAGGAGTGGGGCGAGGGCAGCGGACACTTCATCGCGTGCTTCAATCCGCACACGTGATCAACCGCCTACGCCCAGTCTACCGGCAGCCCAGGTGCGACTTTGGCCTAGCTGGTGCCCTCAGAAAGTGAACTGCAAGTTCGACTGCACGGTCAAGTAGTCTTGGTCCACCTTGCCGTTTCGCTGGATACTGATTTCGTAGAAGTCCATCGCTTCCCCAGGCGCCACAAGGCTCGCCACGAGTCCACCCACAGACAAGCGGTTGTTGATCTTGTAAAGGGCCTTGAGCTGCACCTCGAGACCGAGATCCTTCGATCTGAACGGCACCACGGGGTCACCTGGTAGGGTCTCCGTCTGACCCAACGGGTACAGCTTACCCGCGGTGTCGGGGTTGAACTTGAAGTCACCAGTGGCCGGGTCCAAGCTGCCATCTACGCCGACCCAGGTGACCTCCTCAGCCAGCTGGTTGTGGACGACAGCCCCACCGATCGTGAGGGACTCCGAAACGCGCCAGTCCACGTGGACCTTGTTGAGCAAATACCCTTTATCCAGCAGATAGGGCTCCTGGCGGTGAACAGCATCGTTCACCAGCACGCCTTCGAAGAACACGGCGCTGTCGAAAAAGTCCACGTCGGTAGCGATGAAGCTCTCAAACTTGTCGTCCGAAGGGTCGCTATCACCGGACATGTAATAACCGGTGTACTGAGCTGTGATTGGACCGAAGTCGCCGCCAAGCTCAAGCCGAACGGCGACGCCCTCCTGTTTGAACTCCGGGTAACAGTTTGCTTGCATCGGAGCACACACATCCTTGGCCCGGGCGCTGCCTGTAGCGCGGCCCGTGTTCGGGTCTGCAGTAAAGGTGTCGGCTCCGTAGAATTCCAAGTCACGGAACGTGCCGGACTGAACAATCGCGTCAATGTTGGCGAACATTGGATCAAACTTGAAAGACATGCTGGTGCCAACGCTGATGAGATCGTGATCCACCTCATCAAACCACGCGAGCGCCATGGCCTCGGCGAAGACTTCGGTCGGGAACACGACGGCGTCGCGCTCGATCGCGCCCCGCTGATACATGCCGAACACACCAAGACGTTGGTCACCCAACATTTGGTTCAGCTGAAGAAAAAAGCCATCTGTGTCTTGAAAGCCCGGGGGCAACGGATCTTCCGGGAAGGTCTGGGCCGATCGTTTGTCCTCGACCCCACGAGCCCAAGCCGCGTGATAGCTGCCACCCTCCCAAAGGGGGCCTGAGCCCTGAACACCCGCCGCGGCCTCCTGCCACAGGTGTCGGTTGGTCACGAGCGGGATGAGACCGATTTGCAGCTGATGACCCCCGCCATTTAACTCAGTGTAGGCGTGACGGGTCTCAATATTAGTGCCGTCAGTAGAGAACGAGCCACCTTCTTGGCGCCCGACACCCTTGGCCCCGAACCGCACCCCACCAATCTCAACCGCCCAGATACCCCGGATTGAGCCGTCGAGCGTCGAGAGCTCAAGTTGGGGGCGGTAGCGTATCTCAGCGAACATGTCTTTCACGCCGTCGAGTCGGGGCAGATCCGCGAAGGCGCCCTCTTGAGCCCAGCCGGTCTGCCTGGGGCGCGAACCATCCGCACGGAGTGGCCCCGGAATTTGAAAAAGGTCACCGCGCCCGCCCGTCGCAGTCGTGGTCGCGATGCTGCGCTTGGTGTTGCTGGTCACGAAGTTGATGTTGCTTGAGTAGAGCATGAAGCGATTGTCGAACAGGCCATGCACTTCAACCTTCACTGCCAGGTCGTCTTCCTCGGCTTGAGCTGCGCTAGCTACACTCGCGGGGGCCGCTGCTGCGGTCGTTGAGGCTGAAGCGCTCGTGAGACTGACTCCGCCGGAGGCGCTTGTTGCAGTGGAAGCGCTGCTATCTTGCGCAGCGGGAGTGGCGCTCGCAGCTTCCGTAGTGGTGGCGGACTCAGTCGCCTCGGTGGGCTCAACCTGCGCTAATGCTGTGGGTGCGAAAACGACCAATGCTGCTGACCACGTGAATCGATTTACCATCCTCAGGCTGAGTTTCATAGAGTCTCCAGGTTCGGGAAGCTTGTAATGGATCGCTGGGTCCTGGCGCAATCACGAATTGCGATAACGCAGTGCACGTGGGTCTCCCCGGTACATCGATATTTGTTGTGCCGAAGAAGCTGAGGCGAGACGCCATGTCAACAACGCGACTGAGTCGAGGCTGCTCACAGCGGCAACACGAAAAAAGCGCCTGACGCGATGAGCATCAGACGCTTTTCGTTAGCTTGAAGAGGTAGGAGTTACTTAAACTTCTCGCAGCCAACACAATCGGGCTTCGGCTGCTTATCCAAACCACCTTCAAGCTCAACACGACCCACTTCAGCTTGCGCGTTCCCATTCGGGGCCGCCCCGTCGAGCTGCGCGACCCACTTGTCTATCTGGTAGCCGTCTTCGCGCATGGTGAACCAAACCGTGTAAACGCCGGGCGCGGGGATGCTGATCGTGATCGCTGCGCCGCCGCAGGCACTACCGCCGGGGACTCCGTCGTTACGGCGGACGTTGCTCCAGGTAAAAGTGCCCCCGCAGTGAATCAACCCGCGGCCATTGGTTTCCCAGGTGCCTGCAGGCCATTTCTCGCCGTTCTTGACGTCGGGCGCCTGGGTTGCTGTGTTTACGCCGACGTGGACGGAGTTGCTCTCCGAGTTCGGACGCCCCCCGTAGTCCCAGACCTGGTAAGTCCCAGCCTGCACGAAATGTACACGGTAACCGACGCCAGGCCCCTCACCCGGAGCTGGGTAGAACTCGGTACGGTCATGGGTGGTCACGGCCTTGTAGCCAGGGAATGTGGCGGCGAGTTTAATGTGGCCGTCGTAAGACGCATTTGCGCAGGCATCCGGAAACCCTCCGCAATAAGTGACCATCGTATCAGCGTGGGCACGGCGAGTATCCGGCATGATCTCAATCATGCCCTTGCCCCCTTTAGTTGTTAGGTCGTTCGCCGAGGAGTCTTCGCAGTTGGCACCCCCGAGCGCACACGGAAACCCAGTCGTCTTATCGGCAGTGACCCACGGAGCGGCACGCCCCTCAACGAGGGTGTACCAAGTGCGCTCATTGCCGGGGTTAAACCTGTAAGCGAAGTTCTCCGCCTCAACCACGATCGTGGGGCTCGCGGCGGTGCACGCACCCGCCATACAGGTTTGCCCGATACCGCAAACGGTGGCGCCGCAGACCGCGGCCTCAGAGACGCAGTCGCCCCCTAGGCTGGTGTAACCAGCGCCGCAGGTGCCGGGAACTGGCGCACCGCCGCCAGCACCAACTTCGCCACCAGCGCCCACGGGGCCCGCACCGCCCTCGGTCGTGCCGCCGCCAGTCGCTGGTGGCATGGCGGAGCCACCGCCGCCAGTCGTAGGCGTGGCGCCGCCTGTGCCTACGGGACCGGGGCCTTGGCCGCCCATGCCATCGGGCGGTTCGGTGACTTGACCTCCACTGCCGCCTGCGGCGGTCGTGACCACGCCGGGCTTCTGCTTCCCGCCCGCGTCAAGTTCGTTCGTTCCCGAACAAGCCCAAGCGGAAAGCGCCGCTGCGCACAGGACGACTGCGGACGTGGCAGCGCTGTTGACTGCGCGGGTGTACTTCATAGTTCGCGGGTACTTCATGGCTCGGGTGAACTCCAATTGTCGTCTTCAAGAAAGGCCTGGGTCGAACAGGGGGAAGCCTCTGAAAGCGCGTGTGCGAAAGTTAGACGCCTGGTCCCACATCGCCCTGGCACAATTCCCGAAAACTCCTTCATTTTCTCGCCACACTTCCCCGAAGGGCTTGGCCTCCTAGGGTCCAGCAGGCGGGGCCTGGGATTCGAAGCGGCTGGAATATTCCACGAAGCACTCCGACGTTCGTTTCAAGGCTGCGGCGCGCTCGGGGCGCCGCCTGAGGCCTCGGGGGTCTCCAGCTTGGCGAGCCCCCGGATCCGCTCCAGCCGCTCACGGTTCGCCAGCGCGAAGCTTGGGTCCTTGGAGAGCTTCTCGTAGGCAACACGGAATCCTTCGACGTGACCTGAAAGACCCAGCGCTAACTGGCACTCAGCGAACTCTTCGTAGAATAATCCGGGAGCTTCAATCTGGGCCCCTGGCTCAGCCCGCGTCTTCAGGTGCAGCGCATAAGCTTCAGAAATTTGCCCAAGCAGGCGTAGCGTCTTGGCCAACGCGTAGCGAGCGTCCCACACGCCGCGCTGAGCGGCGCGTGAGGCCCCCTCAGTGGCAAGCTCGAGTTGTTTTTCTCGCTCTTGGAGCGCTTGACGGAACCAGGACAGGGCCGCGTCGTTACGACCGTTCTTTGCGTGTAACCAGCCTTGGCTCGTCAGAAGTGACGGCACCCAGCGGCGCGCCGCTGAGGAGGGGCTCGATTGAGCCAGCGCCATCGCCTTGCCAGACCACTCAGCAGCGAGAGCGGGTTCACCCGCATGAACGACGGCCAGCGAGCACGCGGCGTCTACCGCTAGCGCGTCTTCTTTGGCGAGCCGCGCCCGCTCCCAGACCTTCACCAACAGAGGACCCGCCTGCGATAGTTCCGGCGAAGCGCTGTGTAGCCGCGCCCGTTCAAGTTGAACCCGGAGCTGCGCGCGTGCCTTGTGCGCTGCGCCGGCCCAGTCTTGTTCGAGTAGCGGTATGAGTTCATCGAGTGTGCGGTGAGCGGCGTCTAGGTTTCCTTGAAGCCCCTGAGCGCGAGCGACCTGCGTGCCGGCCTCGATGTAACAAGCGGTTTGACCAGCTTCGGCTTGTTCGGTTGCGTACTCGCGGAGCGCTACCTCGCTTCGCGCGAGGTTGGCCTCGTCCCAGAGCTCTAGCAGCTGCGCACAAGCTTCTTCGGTGGCTGCGTTGGAGTGTGGCAGGACCGCCACTTCAGCCTGCGGGTGCGCCGAGGTGCTGGGTTCCGCCCTGAGAAGACGCGCGGTGCCCTTGTCGGTCGTTTCGCTTGGAGTGAACTCGAGGCGGGCTTCGAAGATCGCGTCACCGCTTCCAACGGGAGGTTGGAAACGCCCGCGTCGCACCGCGCGCGCCAAGCAGTCGAGCACCGCTGGACCAACGCCAGCGCCGTTCGCCCACGCCGCCACCACGTCCCCCTCGCGCCCAATGGTCGCGTGTAGACTAACGAGGCCGCGTGACTGCGGCGCGGAGACCAAGCCGCGCTCATAACACTCTAAGAACCCCGGCAGCATCCGCCGGATCTCGACCGTCGCCTGGGGAACGTTGCCTCCAGCGGTGGTCCGCGGCGCTTGGTTCAAGAGCACTCGCGCTCCCCGCTCACTCTCAGCCTGGAAGGTAGGTGCGCAGGCCGTCGCTGCGAGCGCAACAATCCACAGACTAACGAGGAGACGCAGCGTGCGCGGGCAAATCAAAGCGCCACAACCTAGGCCGCCCGTGGCTGCGCGGCTAGGCAAAAGTGTGCTTCAGCTCGGCGCGGGCTCTAGGGTCGAGACGCGCTGCGTCGCGGCGCACCGCGTCTCGACTCCAATCCAAATGATTCACTGGTCCGCACAACGGCGGTTGGGCCGGGGCGCGGTGAGCGCACGTAATCAGTTAGCGACCTGTGCGACGCGAGGCTAGCCAGCGCCGTTTCGCCTGCTACAGTTCGCGGATCTAAGGCCGGTTTCGCTGGGTCATGCAAACAAAAAGTCGCCACGCAGTGTGCCTGCTGTTCGAAGAGTTCGAGGTGCTCGACGTCGCGAGCTTCGCTCAGGTGCTCAGCATGGCCGGACGCCACTGGAACTGGCGCCCGTTTCACTTGCACACGGTAGCTGCCACGCGGGGCCTCCTGGCTAGCACGAGCCAGCTGTGCCTACAGGTCGAACACGACTTCGATTCTTGTCCCGCGGCCGAGCTTCTGTTCATTCCAGGCGGATACGGCGCACGCGCCTACGCTAAGGACTCCCCCACTCGGGACTTCGTGAAACGGCAAGCAAGTAGCGCGCAGGTGGTTGTGAGCGTCGCTCAGGGCAGCCTCTTGCTCGCCGCGAGCGTGACCGAAGCGGGCCCCGAGCGCCTTGCCCTCAGCCCGGCTCACCAGCAAGCGCTTGACCAAGTCTTGGACGGTGGTGCCTGGGTGCGTGGCGTGGACACCCCCTGGCTCGAGAGCGGCAAGTTCCTCTCCGCTCAGTCATCGGTGGCCGCACTCGACGCAAGCCTGTGTGCACTCAGCCGAGTGCTCGGCGCTAAGCTCTCCCAAAAGGTCGCCCACGAAATCGGCGCCGTGGGCCCGACGTTGAGCGTCGACCTCAGCGGCGCGCTACTCCCTACCCCGTCCAAGAGCTGAGAGGAACGGCTGGCCCCAAGGAACCAGCCAATGACCGAGGAACTAGACGCCTTACTGCACACCGGGGGTCGGCGCGAACGCCACGCCGTACCAGCGACCGCGAGCCCACGCGTACGTTGGGGTGAACTTGCGCGGACTTGCGCCCTCGGTGTGCGAAACTTTGCCTGAGATACGCTCACGGGGGTGTATTGACCCAGCTGATGAGCGCTGTGCCGTTCATCGATCGCGGTTTCCTTTGCCAGAAACTCCCGTTCATTCGACGCGACTTTGCCCAGACCAACTACCGTGTCTATGTCGTGGACCGGCAAAGCGGCGAACACTGCGTCTGGTTCTTCGGGACAACCCTCGGTTCTTGGCTGGTGTACGCGGAACGCCGGCTGTGGCGGATCCCGTGGTACTACGCGGACTACCAAGTGGATTGCCAGTACAATGCGGCGCGCAGTGCCTACGACCGCTACGAAGTCGCTCACACCTGCGCGTGGGCGAACGCCGAGGTGTCTCTAGAGGACACGGGCGAGACGATGGCGTTGCTGGACGGGTTCGCTACCCTCGATGAACTTTGACGTGCACCTGCCACCGAAAAGCTTGTAGCGGGCGTACCCGCTAGCGAGCGCTAGCTACTTGCCCGCGGTCACTGGGGCCCGGTGGCCTCAGTCGCAACTCTGCTTGTATCGTTGCTTGGCTTCTTCGCAGCGCTGCTGACCATCATCGCAGCGCCGACCGAGCGCGTCCCCCGACCTCGAGAGCTCGCAGATGCGCGCGGCCAGTTCGCAGAGCGCATCGCGAAACTCCTCGGCGCGGCTGCAGTCCTTGAGCTCAATCGCTTCGTTGAACTCAGCCCTGGCCTCATTCAGGTTCGCAACGAGGGAGGGATCATCGTGAGGCAAATCCAACTGCCCCTCCTTCTTCTTGCTCTTAGATGAATCGCTGCGCGGCGCTCCGGCGTGCTTCGGCGCTTGCTCCCGCAGCAGGTCCGAGTCGTCTTCGGATCCCGCCGCCGCTTTGGGTGCCGGGGCGGGCTTTGCCCGAGGCGACGGGGCGGCCGCCTCTGCTCCGGGCGGCGGGGCGAATCGCTCAGCTTCGTCTTTCTCGGCGGGGGGCGACGCAGGGGCGCTCGCCGCTGGCTCAGGTGAGTGTTGCGGCCCACCGCAGCTCACTGCTAGCGGAAGCAGCCATAAGCATGCGGACCCTACACACATAGAAACGGTGCTCGATTTCATTCATCCTCCAACGCGTTCTGCATCAACTGTTCGTTCACGAGTAAAGCCTGGTAGTACGCCTCCGCGGCCGCATCCTTCCTGCCCTGCTCTTCAAGTGCCCGCCCTTTGGCGATGTGCAGGTTCGAGACCGGCACGCTGGCTGACTCGGAAATGCTGAGGCCTTCGCCCGCCGCGCTGAGCGCCGCCTCCGCGTTCCCTTGCTTGAGTTCCATCCCGGAGATCCGCGCGAGCAGGTCTTGACGAAGCCACACGAGCTCGGCCCTAAGCCCCACTGGGAGCTGCCGTAGCTCCGTCTTGAGGGCGGCGAGCGCTTGTATACGCTCCGCGCCGGTCTTTGCATTGTCCGCTTGGGAATGTGCCGATTTGAGGCGCATCATTTCTGACGCCCCCACCGACCCTTCGCGGGGCTGCGGAGCCTCCGATGGCGAGCGCTGGCACGCGGCTAAGCTCAACAAGAACACCAACACGAGCGTCCACCCGCTACCCAGCCACGCGCAACGGCAGCGCTTGGTCGATAAAAATGAACACTCGCACTGCATCAAAAACGGCCCCCCGTGGTGGCCCGTTGTTCGAGAGCCGCGAACACCTGTCCACGATACTCCGCCATTCGTGCTTCGTACTCGCGAGTTTGTTCGCCTTGAAGGGCCTGCGCCTGGGATCGCAGCAGCGCCAAGGACGGCCTCGGCAAGGTCACGTCCGAAGCA
>JBDKJZ010000167.1:0-9921 GCA_039796375.1 Pseudomonadota bacterium | reverse complement strand
TTTGGACGAGGTATCGTCTGGAGATGGACTCGCTCAACTACCACCACCTGCGCTACTTCTGGACGGTCGCTCGCGAGGGCAGTCTCGTCGCCGCAGGGAAGTTGTTGCGGCTTTCACACCCGACGCTGAGCGCCCAAGTCCACGCGTTGGAGAACCAGCTTGGAGAGAAGCTATTCGTGCGAGTGGGTCGGCGGCTGGTGCTCACCGAAGTCGGAAGAGTCGTGTACCGGTACGCAGAGGAGATCTTCGCACTGGGTCGAGAGCTGGCTGACACTGTGAAGGGTCAGGCGGTTGGACACGCCGTGCGGCTTGACGTTGGAATCGCTGATGTTGTCCCGAAGCTCGTTGTTAGACGGCTGCTTCAGCCAGCCCTCAGTCTTCCTGAGCCAGTGCGCCTCGTCTGTTATGAGGATGGGTATGAGAAGCTCCTTGGGGAGCTGGCCCTCCACCGACTACACCTCGTCATTTCCGATGCCCCCGTTCCACCGGGAAGCAACGTGAAAGCATTCAATCACTTGCTAGGTGAGACCGGGGTGACCTTCTTCGGGACGAAGTCGCTCGCGAGCAGCTATCGGCCGGGGTTTCCGATGTCTCTGAACGGAGCGCCGCTTCTACTTCCGCTCGAAAGCGCAACTCTGCGCCGTTCACTCAACCAATGGTTTGACCGAAACAAGGTTGCACCGAGTGTGGTCGCTGAGTTCGAAGATAGCGCGCTGCTCAAAGTGTTCGGGGCAGACGGCGTTGGAATGTTCCCGGCACCTACGGTCATCGAACGTGAGGTGATCCAGCAGTATGGGGTGCAGGTCGTGGGCCGCGCCGCGGAGGTCCGCGAGCGCTACTACGCGATTTCCGTCGAGAGAAAGCTCAAGAATCCGGCGGTTGTTGCGATCTCGGAGGCGGCACGACACGAGATTTTCTCCACCGAACCGCCGCCGGTCGACAGAAAGCGTTGAGCGGTCAGTCACGCGCCTTGCGTGACCGTCGCCATTGAAGCGCCAGCCCGAACACCAGGCCCATCCACGCGAGTGAGCCGAGGCGTGCCGAACCGGGGCTTACAGCACACCCTTCCCCGTGGTCATCCGTGGCGGCGCTATTCAGCTTGAAGCCGTTGCTCTCTAGGTCGACGTCCGAGTCGATCTGGATCTTGGCTGCCACGTCAGCGGTCAATAGATCGCGGGTCACGAGGGCTCCGGCGCAGCGGGCCAAGTCCATGGCGCCGCTGACCACAAACTCACCGTCGCAAAATAGAGAACCCTCTGCGTCGCAGGACGCCTCGCAGTCCGCACGGAGCGCGTATTCGCACTCTTCGAATTCGTGCTGCTGACACTCAACCTGACAGTCTAGGTTGGCCTCGGCCGAGCATGAGCCATGGCAACACTCTGTGCAATGGTAGTAGCAGTCACCATCCACGCCCACGCACTTGCTATCGCATTCCTTGTCGCAGGTGGCTTCGCAGCTGGCGCGACACTGCTCCGGATCAGCAGTGCTCTCGCACCACGCGTCGCAGGCCCCTTCGCATTCACCGAAGCAATTGTGCTGACAGGTGATGTCGGCGCCGCGATCACATTGCTGTTTGCAGGATGCCGTACAGGGGTTCTGGCAGGTCTCTTCCGCTTTGAAGGTGCACTCAGTCTTGCGACAGGTCTCAGTCAGCCGGGTCGCGCAGCTCTTTTCGAACACTCCCACGTCTGTGCAGTTCGCTTCGCAGTTCACGGTCGACTTGAGCTCGCAGACTTGCGCTTCTTCAAGTCGAAGGCCTCCGCACTCCGGAACACCAGCAGAGGTGACCTCCGCGAATAGCAGAACCACCACGGTCAGCAGCACGTGTACGCGCGCGCCCTGCAACCTGCCTAACTGACCCCCTCGACCCCACGAATGACTGAGCATGTTGCTCTGCCACAGCAAGGGTTGTGCCGCGCAGGCCCGAGGTCGCGACGGGGCCTGCGGCCTGCGCGCGGCTCAGTCGTGGGACTCAAGTTTGTACGTCGAGTCCGGACAATCGTGTCAGGGCCGGCTTCTCCAATCGGCGAAGCGCTCTGCCCCAGCACGGTGCAAAGGGCCATGCTGAGCGGTAGGGGAACTAGCGCAGGTCGCGTAGCGTGCGGGGGGAGACCGCCCCGTCGGGGGTCAATATGGCCCGAGGCGCCATCCAACCGGGCCCTCAGCTGCGCCATCTTTTCCGTGGGTTCCCAGGGCGCATCGCTCTTCTGCCGAGGCCAGGGCCTAAGTCATCCGAAGCGGTGTGCGAGTGAGGCCGCGTGTCGTCGGCGATTAGGAAGAGCGGCTTAAGAAGAACGGCCTTCGCCCCCGCACCGCTCGACCTCACTCGTCAGGCGTTTTCCGCAGATGGCAAGCGACACGCACCAGCAACGTACCAACGCTCAACGAAGTCGGTGGTTCTTTCGCTCGCGCCTGGGCTTGCATCCGTCATCTAAGATCCGCTTATGAGTTCGCTCCTTGGGTAGCTTGCTGACAGAAGTTACTCGGCCATTAGACCTAGTAGGGCTCGTTAAGATAGTTCACAATGGACGAGCGCAGCCCGCTTTGCTAGCGACTTGTTTGGCATCGGGGGAGTGTCGCCGAGTGCTGTGGAGCTGAACACACGTAGAGCTGAGGCGAGGCTGTAACAATGATGACAGAGGCGACGAGCAAACATCTTAAGACGGCATCCGAACTGACACTCGTGGCAGACATTCTGCCGGGCCTGGTTGGCAGTACAGACGTTGTTTCCTATGCGGGTCGCCTTGGGAGATTGATGGCCACGCTGTTTGAGCTCCGGCGCAATCAGGTGGAGGCAGGAAGCGCGGCGAGCCTCGGTCCGCTCGAACGCTTACATTCCCTATACTTTGTGCGCTGGGCCATCTTGGATGGGTCGAAGTTGCTACTGGCGGTGAGTTTCGACAGTCCCTGGGAAACGTATATCCAAGCGATAGTAGACGACGCCGGTCCCCTGCTTGATGTCATTTTCTGCCATTGCGTAGGGTACGAAGGGTGCTCCTCGGATAAGGGGTACACGAAGTTCGCCGAGTGGGTGCGAGCGCATCAGGTGGACGTCTCGTTCCTGTATGCGGCGGAGCCTGATCTCACTGCGCCCGACCTCGACTACTTGAAGCGCTTCTACGCGGCCTCCACCCAAGGCAAGAGCGCCGAAGACCTAGTGCGCCTAAACGTCGCCAATGTGACGCCCCCTTTGCCCGACGACGGAGTCGTCAACGCCACCCGGCTGAACCGCGCTTCGAGCGTCCTCATGGATCTCGAATCGTTCTTCAAGGATAGCGACCCTGCGCAACGCGGGTTCTACCGAGCCGCAGTCTGGGAGGTGGTTAGGGGGCTCATGAGTCCCGCTCTGCTTGACGGTAAACTAGTTGGAGGCGACGTTCGCAAGTACGTGACGGGGCTTGAGGCGGATGCGAACGCCAAACGCGAGGCCAAGGCACGCTGCCCCGTGGTTCAAGCTCCGGTGAACTTACGCAAAGATGTTCAGGGGAACATCCTCACTGGGTATCCGCGGATGACCCACGGTTGCTTGGTGCTCTTGGGTTTTGATTCCGGACACGCGGCGAGAGCCTTCTTGAGAGAACATGCGAGCCGCATGACCCTCGACGCGGACTCCAAACAGGTACAGGTCGCGGCGAATATAGCGCTCACGCTTCAGGGGCTGCGCACATTGGGCTTGTCCGAACAGGAGCTGCAAGTGCTGCCGAAGGAGTTTAGGGAAGGCATGCAAGCCCGTGCCCCAATGTTGGGGGATGTCGGCACGTTTCATCCGAATTCCTGGAAGTTGCCTCGGACCAATTGGCATCTGGGCGCAACGCTGGATCAGGATTCGTTTGAGATCGGAGCTCGCGTGCCGCTTGAAACGGTGGACCTGGTGCTGCAGATCCAGCTGATGGCCACGCCGATCAAAGACGACCACCTCTGGAGCGCGCAGCACCCGGCCTATGGCGAACTGAGGGGCCTAGTGGCGAACCACGAAGGCGTCCGTGTAATGCACGTTCAGCCGCTGCGACGAGAATACTGGTGTGATGGTGACAGCAAGCCCAGTGAAATGGTGAGGGAACATTTCGGTTTCAAGGACGGCTTGAGCCAGCCCATCCCTCAAGTTGAAGCAGCCACCGCCAAGAGGTCGGGGGATGACGTGCCTTTAGGTGAAGTGTTGTTGGGCTATCCGGGCACACGCGGGGAGTGTTATCCACCAGCAGAGCCCCCGGTGTTCCTAAGAAACGGGTCGTTTCTTGTGGTGCGAAAGCTGGAGCAACACGTGGGGGCTTTCAACACGTTCCTAAGCGAGGGCGCGGCCGCGGTGAGCGACAAGCCAGGCCTCACTGAAGATCAAATTGCGTCGAAACTCATGGGGCGAGCTCGCAACGGAGATGCCCTAGTTCCACTCCAAAGCGCGGACGCGAACGACTTTGACTACGAGAGCGATAAAGCTGGAGACGCCTGCCCCTTAGCCTCCCACGCTAGGCGCTGCAACCCGCGCACGTCACCACGACAGTCGTTACACGGTCATTCAGTGCCGACGCCCCGCATTCTGCGGCGTGGGTTTTCGTTCGGGCCGAGTGCTGCTTCGGGCGCCGAGGGCGAGCGGGGGCTAATGTTTCTCGCGTACAATGCGAGCATCGCGCAGCAGTTTGAGGTGGTGCAGCGCTGGGTGAATGGTGGCAATAGCACGGGCCTCTTGAGCGCTCAAAATGACCCCATCGTTGGCGCCTTTCGTGGTCAGCAGGAGGTCTCCTTCATCCACGAGGGCCAGGCTGTGCGCTTCACCAAGCGGGAACCTTTTGTGAGCGTGCGGTGGGGGTTGTACTCGTTCGCGCCGTCTCTTTCGGGTCTCCACGCGCTCTCCCAGTGGAAGACCTCAAAGCCCACCAAACCGTCACCGCGCGCGCGGGAGGGAGAGGCGATCTTGGGGCGATTGAAGAAGCTGGAGCACCTGGCGGGCAGCGCTGCTCCGGGGACTTCTCGGGTGGATTGCCAGGCGCCTGGCCCAAGTCCAGGCTGCGAATGGAAGAAGCTGCTCGAAGATCGCGCGGCGAAGGACAAGGCTACCAGCGTCTGGGCGGCGATTCGTGAGTCGCATTCGGGGGTGCTTCGAACGCCCTACGGCGTCTTAGTGGGAGATGCGGAGCTCGTCGAACGCGTGCTCGCCGATGAGACGGTGTATTCCGTACGTCGCTATTGGGAGCGGATGCGTCAGTCAGTTGGGCCGCTGTATTTGGGTATGGATCGATCGCCGTGTCCAATGCCGAGCCCCTCGCCGGACGACAAAGCGTACGAAGCGGCTGTGGTCCCGGGGGGCGAAGGTTACGCTGGCACGTATACGAAGGAGTCCCAAGCTCCTAACGACTGGATTCGTGGGGTCGGCGTTGCGGAGGCGTTTCAGTCGGCCAAGGTCGTGGCTAGCGTTGTGCTGAATAAGCTGCTCGAAACTAATCAAGCCGCGCTCGGTGAGAGAGGCTTCGATGTTCGCGTGTTTGCGGCTGGCGTTGTGTCTGCGTTGTCGCGGCAGTGGTTTGGTTTCCCCAACGATGCGTTGCCCTTCGAGAGCTTCAGGTTAACTGGCTTGAACGTGTTCTATCCTCACCCGGATCCGAGTGGCGTGGTCGCGAAGGTGACGCCGCTCAGCGTCGTATTTCAAGCGGCCCTCGCCTTGCCTCCGGCGGAGATCCCCTTCGAGGTCGCGCTGCGGAACGCTGGCAAGACAGAGGCCCAGATCAAACAAGACGCGCTCGGAGCCACCCAGGGCTTCGTTGTTCCTACCATGAGCAGCCTGGCGTCAGTGCTCGTGCAGTGGATTGATGATCAGCAGTTGTGGCGAATGGGTCAGTGGCTGCAAACAAAGTCCGCGAGAGCGCTGCTCGGGCCAGTGGGTACTGTGACCGATGATGCGCTTCTAGGATCGGTCCTTTTTCGGCGGATGATCCGCTCACTCCGTGAACAGCCGGTCCCCGGGATGTTACATCGGAAGGCTACGGCTAAGGCCCAGCTGGGCAATGTTGAGATAGTCCCGGGCGATACGGTGGTCGTTAGCTTGAGTTCTGCCATGGCTGGCGGCGCACCGTGGCAGCTGCTCTTCGGAGAAGGCTCGGGCGGGCCCGGGAAGCCGGTTCAAGTGCCGATACACGCTTGCCCCGGGAGGGATATGGCGTTGGGGGTGATGCTCGGAAGTTTGGTGGCATTGCTCGAACGCGTCCCGAACCTTGAGCGGGCGACTCCAGTGGGGCTTAGGGAACAACGGCCGTAGCGGCGCCGGCCCGAGCGAGGCGCTCTCCTCAGCGGGGAGCGCTGGGTAGCAGCCCACTTGCGTGGGTTGCGTACCAAGGCATGTCGAGCGCAGAGAACTCGGCGCTCACTAGTTCGAGCTTTCCACGTGCGTCGCTGATTTCCCCGAGTAGGAGCTGCAGTTTTGCCTCTTGCAGTTCTGTGAGAGCCAGATCGCGCCGCGAATGTCGGCGGTTCGCCAGCTCGCGCGCGAGCGTGAGCTCTGCGCGAGCGCGATCGAAATCCCCGTTAATGCCCGCACACTCGGCGAGCACACGGTGCGCTAGGCACTCGCCCAGACGGTCCCCATGGCTGGCGCGCTCAATCGCGAATTGCGCATTTTCTGTGGCCAGATCGAGGTCACCAGACAGCATCGCGATGTCGGCGAGCGAGGATGCGCAAAAAGAAAGATAGAGTCGAATCTTTCGTCCCTCGAGCCAATCTTTGGCTTCGCGAACGTGGGCCAAACTCGCTAAGTCGCCCGTGAGGCGATAGCGAGCGCAGCCGCTCACGGACTGAGCAATCGCTATCACGTAAGGTTCACCGATAACTTCGGCTACGGCACGTGCCGCTTCGGCCGTTTTGAGGCTCGCGCTCCAATCACCTTGCCAGAGCTGTACCATGCCCAGCAGCCCGAGCAGCGACCCCTCAATGGCGTGAGCACGCCCCCCTAATTGCCCCAGGCTCTCGTTCAAGAGCTCATAGGCTTTGGCGAACTCACCCGTGTCCCCAAGTACTAACCCCTTCGTGCCCAGGGCGTATGCAAAGCCCACCGGCACCGTGCCTTTTCCCGATGGCGCGCGATTACGCTTGGCTTCCGCCGAAGCGTCGAGGCAACGCAGAGCTTCTGCGTAGTTGCCAGCCGCGGCGTGGCTCTGCCCAAGGTTTGCAAAGAGCTGCCCAGCCATACGCTCGTCCTGGGCGCGGGTTGTTATGAGGCGCGCTTCTTCGAAGGCTTCGATGGACTTCTCCAGTTCGCCGAGCGCGTAGCAGATCCATCCGATCCAGTAGGCGGCGTTTGCGGTGGCGGTTGGATCCTCCTCAAGCGTGGCGTAGCTCTTGGCCCGTCGGAGCAGCACGAGCTGATCTTCAGCGGGGCTGTACACGCACCCGGCCGCCCACTTGCTGACTAACCCAAGCCAGCGTCGGCGTAGCTCGGGTGTTTGTTTGAGTCGATCGAGCGCATCGAGGGCTGCGCGGTATTGGTAGCGCACGCGGTCGAGCGACGAAGTAGCAGCGGCCTTGTCGCCTGCCTTTTCAGCATATTCAGCAGCTACTGCGGGCTCTTCAGCCCCGGCATAGTGGTAGGCGAGCGTCTCGAAATGTTCGGCTAGCGCATCAGGGGCGTGCCCTCGTTCGATAGCCCTTGCGACCTGGAGGTGAAGGCGTTGTCGGTCGTTGAGGCGGACCGAGTCATAAGCGACGTCACGCGTGATGCCGTGTTTGAACCGGAAGCTGCCAGTGGTCTCAGACGCGTAGATCAGGTCGAAGCCAGCGAGGTCTAGAAGAACAGCCAGCGTGTCCTCGAATCCGCTCACCTCCTGAAGGAGCCGGCCTTCAAACTCGGTCCCCAGGATAGACGCAATCCTTGCTAGGTCCGCGTGTTTCGCAGGGAGCCGCTCGATTCGAGATTCGACCAACCCATGGAGCGTGCTCGGCACGCGGTGACTCTCGGGGGTGCTGCTACCCCGCGGATCTTCGACGGAGCGAGCGAGGCAGAGTTCCTCAAGGAACAAAGGATTGCCACCCGCTCTCTCGACCAGTGCGCGCTTCGCGTTCGCATCCATGGTCGCTGACAGCCACGACTGGGCGGCCACCTCCGCTTCGGACGGCGAGAATGGTGCGAGAACCAGGGTGTCCTTGCGAGCGTCAGCCAGGCTTGGCAGATCGAACCGCCGAGAACCGATCACCACCAATATGGGTTCACCGCTGACTCGAGCGCTGAGCTCCCGAAGGACCTGCCAGGACGCGTCGTCGGCCCAATGCCAGTCGTCGAGCATCACTACGAGCGGCTTCTGGCGACCCGCCGCCACGAGCAGACTCAACAGTGCTTGGTTGACCGGCGGCTGACCACCTTCAGGGGGGCCAGCGGCAGGTGGCTCGTCGCTGACCAGCAAATGCGAGATCGACGGGAGGTGCTCCGCAAGTGTGGGGTCAAGGTTTATTAGAGCGTCTCTGAGCTCAGCCAAAGCATCCAGGCGCGACGTGTGAGAAGTCAATCCGAAGAGGTTACGGACGACCTGTTGAAAGGGCTCAAGCGGCGCAATCCTGCCAGTGCGTTCGCAGCGACCATGCACGACCGTCGCGAGTGGTGCCGCCACAGCGTGTTCGAACTCGTGTAGTAGGCGGGTCTTACCGATCCCAGGGTCACCCACCACGTAGACGATTTGGCCTTTCCCCCTTCGGGCCGCGACTAGCGCTTCGTTCAGGTGAATCAACTCGGCTCTTCGCCCGACGAATCGGGCAAACCCTCGCCTTTGGCTGGCTTCAAAGCGGGTCTGCACAGGGCTACGAGCCAGCACTCGATAGACGGGGACAGGCTCCTTTTTCCCCTTGAGCTCTATCGGCGAGACGCTAGACACCTCGAAGAACTCCTTGGCTCCTTCGAGGGTCTCTTGGCTGACCAATATTTCATTGGTAGTTGCTGAAGCGCAGAGTCGCGCTGCGGTATTGACCGGGTCGCCTATGAGCTCGTAGCGTCCATACGCGAGTGAGGTGTTACGCGCAAAAATCAAGCCAGCGTGAATGCCGGAGTGGAGGCGTGGTTCAAGCCCCGCGGGGAGCGAGAAATCAAGGATGAGGTCAGCCACGGCAGCATGCACCTCCAGCGCTGCGCAAGCGGCCTGCCTGACGTCGTCTTCTTGGGACGCGGGCAGCCCGAACACTGCTAGGAACCCATCGCCGTAGAATTGGTTGACGAGCCCACCATGCCGCTCAACGATAGCGACCGCCTGGGTCTTCATCATGGCAAGAAGCTGCGCCACGTTTTCGGGATCGCACTGTTCGCTGATGGTCGTGTAGCTGCAGAGATCTGAAAAGAGCAGCACCACGTGACACCGCCGCCCGGCTTCGCTCGGATACGACGTTGGTGGCGAACCCTGAGCGGCCATTCGATCCTCCTGATACTACCGTCCACGGAAAAGGTGAATGGCCCTGGCGCCGCGCGAGGCATGGGAGGCACGCCCAGCCACGAGACCCAGGCGCCCCTACGGTTCCGTCGGGGAGCACGCCGATGTGGGAGCAGCGCACCCTCTCACTCAGCCGCAGCCCGCATGAGCTCGCGGACCAAATCTAGACCCGCGTAGGCCGCGCGAGCCTGGATGCCCTCACGATCGCCGCTAAACACGCGGTACCTGGCCACGGTGCCGGTGGGAGTCGCCACGGCGTAGTGCACGAGTCCGACCGGTTTGTCGGCAGTGCCGCCGCTGGGCCCGGCGATACCCGAGATCGCGAGCGCGACGTCACAGCCCAAGGTAGCGCGCGCGCCAATAGCCATCTCGGTCACGGTCTGTTCACTCGCTGCACCGTAAGTCTGCAGTGTGGCTGGTTTCACTTGGAGGAGCCGTGACTTGATCTCATTGTCGTAGCAGACGATGCCGCCACGGAAGTAGTCGCTGGCGGGAAACTGGGTGAGTAGCTTGGCGACCAGGCCGCCCG
>JBDKJZ010000166.1:0-9930 GCA_039796375.1 Pseudomonadota bacterium | reverse complement strand
CGCCGAGTATTTCTGAGCTTCGCCGCCGCATGCAGGAGTCCAAAGACCTCATGGAGGTCTTCACGTACTTCGATGATCACTTTGGCCACTCAGCAGACTTTAACCGACTCGGTTCGCCCGTTCCGAATGAGCCGCTCGTCAGCGTAGCTTGCTCCATCGTCAAAGTGGCACTGTCCATCAGCGTCACGCCAACGAAGCCGCTCACCTTCATTCCGGAGCACCACTTGTGGCACGGCGTCATGGTCGGTGAAGGCGGTATCGTGGTGGTCATCTACTTTGCCGACATCGACCGCGGCGTCTGCAACGTAATGCGCTTCGCTGGGGGCATCTCCTTTCTACGCTTCTCCATGCCAGAGGGCCTGAACCAAGGTTTCGACCCAGACTCCGCCGTGCTTGAGTGGATGGCGCCTCGTCCGCCCGATGGCGAAAGCAACTGAGCTGGAGGTCTTGCCGCACAAGCTCTTGTTTCACTTCTAGCGCTATCGAGCCCACTGGCAGTGGGGCGCACGCAACGGGCGGCCATGATCGTAGCAATCGCGACTATTTTGACCGCTGCCGGATCCGCTCGCTCGGATGGGAGACGACCAAGCCGCTCAGTTGGAAAGCAGAGACCGCTAGACGCCCCGAGCCGGTAGCTTGAAGTGGGCTGCAGAGACGCCCCGAACCGAACGCTGCCACTGGCCCAAAGCCGATAGGCAGCTTGGAAGCGTCCCCCCGCGGCTCAGGCTGGTTCGAAGAACAACGCGCCCAGCGGGGGCAGCGTTACGACCAGGCGCTGAGCGCGGCCGTCGGCTTCTTCAGGCAGGGCCTCGCGGTAACCACCGTTGCCCACGCCGCTGCCACCGAATTCGGCGGCGTCGGAGTTGAAGACTTCTTTCCAGCCGCCGGGCAAGGGCACGCCGAAGACCGCCTGCTCACGCACCACGGGCGTGAAGTTGAGGAGCACGAGCAGCCAATCCCTAGAACCTTGGCCCTTTCGCAGATAAGCCAGCACGCTCGTGTGCGCGTCGTTGAGGCGAATCCACTCGAACCCTGCGGCGTCGAAATCTTGCTCATGCAACGCCGGCTTCGCGCAAAGCAGGCGGTTTAGCTGACCCACGAGGCGCTGCATCTGCGCGTGACGAGGAAAGTCCGTTAGATGCCACTGCAAGCTCTCATCGTGCTGCCATTCGCCCCACTGAGCGAACTCACCACCCATGAACAGCAGCTTCTTACCGGGGGTAGTCCACATGAAGGAATACAGCAGACGCAGGTTCGCGAAGCGCTGCCACTCATCTCCCGGCATCTTGCCGATTAAGGAGTCTTTGCCGTGCACCACTTCGTCGTGGGAGAGCGGGAGGATGAAGTTCTCATTGAGCGCGTAGACCGCACGGAACGTAAGCTCATGGTGATGAAACTGGCGATGGACAGGTTCACGGCTGAGGTACTGGAGCGTGTCGTGCATCCAGCCCATGTCCCATTTGTAGCCGAACCCTAACCCTCCGCAGTCTACAGGCTGACTGACGCCACCCCAGGCCGTGGACTCTTCAGCGGCCATAACGATATCCGGGTGTTCCTCAAAACACGCCTTGTTAATCTGCTGAAGCAAGGAAATCGCCTGCAAATTCTCGCGCCCCCCGCGTTCATTCGGGATCCACTCCCCGGCTTCACGCGAGTAGTCCAGATATAACATTGAGGCGACGCCGTCGACGCGCAGACCGTCCGCGTGAAATTCACTCAGCCAAAAAAGTGCACTGGACGTCAAGAATGAGCGCACTTCATTGCGCCCGTAGTTGAAGATCGAGCTGCGCCAATCTGGGTGAAACCCCTGCCGCGGGTCCGAGTGCTCGTACAGGTGTGTCCCGTCAAAGTACTGCAGGCCGTGACCGTCCGTCGGAAAGTGGGAAGGCACCCAGTCCAAGATGACGCCGACTCCGTGTTGGTGCAGGTAGTCAATCAGGAACATCAAGTCTTGCGGCGACCCATAGCGACTCGTCGGCGCGAAGTAGCCCGTCACCTGGTAACCCCACGATCCGAAGAACGGGTGCTCCATCACGGGCAAGAACTCCACGTGCGTGAAGCCCAGGCGCTGGACATACTCAGCTAAGCGCGGCGCGAGCTCGCGATAGGTTAGCGATCGGTTGCCTTGCTCAGGAGAGCGCATCCAAGAACCAAGGTGCACCTCATAGATTGAAATCGGACCGTTTCGCCGATTGTGGTGGGCTCGCTCACGCATCCACTGCGCGTCGCCCCACTGGTAGTCCAAGTCCCAAACGATCGACGCGGTGCGCGGCGCGACCTCATGGGTGAGACCGAACGGATCCGCCTTCTCCTCGCGGTACCCGAGGTGCTTGGAATAGACGCGGTACTTGTAGCGCGCGCCCCGCGCGACCCCCGGCACCACCCCGACCCAAATGCCCGACTCCCCGAGTGCCTGAAGCGGGTACCCCTCACCCCAGAAATTGAAATCCCCAATGACCTCCACCCGCTCGGCGTTGGGGGCCCAGACCCCGAACCGTGTCCCAGCCTGGGCCGCGTCCGACGCGCCGCCCGGGGCCAGCGGGTGAGCCCCGAGTTTCCTCCAGAGGCAGCGGTGGGTCCCTTCGTTGAATAAGTGGAGGTCGTGGGGCCCGAGTTGCGTGTCGTCCGGATTCATTTTGGTCTACAGATCGTGCTAGTCGGGGGCACTGTCTACCGAGTAGCACCGTTCAGTTGGAATTGGAATGAGCATAGAAATCTGGCCCGGTGAGCCCTACCCACTGGGCGCCACCTACGACGGCCTGGGGACAAACTTCGCGGTCCATTCGGAGGTCGCGGCACGCATTGAGCTCTGCTTGTTCGACGCTGAAGACCGCGAGACGCGAGTGGATCTCCCCGAAATTACCGGGTCGGTCCACCACGGTTACTTGCCCCACTCCGGGCCCGGGCAACGCTACGGCTTCCGCGTGCACGGCCCGTTCGACCCGGACCAAGGTCACTTGTGCAACCCGCACAAGTTGCTCATTGACCCTTACGCTCGAGCCGTCAGTGGGGCTATCCACTGGCACGAAGTCCTGTGCGACTACGACGCGGTCAACAAACAGCCCCGCTTAGACTACAGGGACAGCGCGCCGTTCATGCCGCGGTCGATCGTGGTGGATCCCTATTTCGATTGGAAAAACGAGCATAATCCGCACACCTCTTGGCATGAGACGATCATCTATGAGCTGCACGTCAAAGGCTTCACCCAGCTCAACAAGGAAATCCCAGAGAACCTGCGCGGCACCTACGCTGGGCTAGCGCATCCGTCGGCGATTGACTACCTGAAGCGCCTTGGAGTCACCGCCGTTGAGCTGATGCCGATTCACCAGTTCTGCACGGAGCCAGGGCTCGCGGCTCGCGGAAAAACGAACTATTGGGGCTACAACACCCTCGCCTACTTCGCGCCGCACGGGGCTTACTCCAGCCGGGGTGACCATGGGGAGCAAGTCAGTGAGTTCAAGCACATGGTGCGGGAGCTTCATGCGGCAGGGCTGGAGGTGATCTTAGACGTGGTCTACAACCACACCGCAGAGGGTGGACGTGGAGGCCCAACGCTGTCGCTACGCGGCCTAGCCAACGCGCACTACTATCGCCTCGACCCGAGGAATCGCCTCGACTACGTCGACTACACTGGCTGCGGCAACACCATGAACATGCGCAACCCGTATGTTCTCCAGCTGCTGATGGACTCCCTCAGGTACTGGGTGGTCGAGATGCATGTCGACGGATTTCGTTTTGACCTCGCCTCCGCCCTCGCCAGAGAGCTGCACGCGGTGGATCGGTTGTCCGCGTTCTTTGACTTGATTCAACAAGACCCGGTGTTGCAGGGCGTGAAGTTGATTGCGGAGCCGTGGGACCTGGGTGAAGGGGGTTACCAGGTGGGCAACTTCCCGGCTCAGTGGTCCGAGTGGAACGGGCGCTACCGAGATACGATCCGGGACTTTTGGCGAGCTGAAGAGAGCACGCTCGCGGAGTTCGCGTTTCGCTTAACGGGTAGCTCCGACCTGTATGAGCGGACCGGGCGCCGTCCGCACGCCAGCATCAACTTCGTCACGGCACACGATGGGTTCACGCTGAACGACCTCGTGAGTTATCACGAGAAACGAAATCTTCAAAACGGCGAAGACAACCGAGACGGCGAGTCCCACAACCGATCGTGGAATTGCGGCATCGAAGGGGAGACTCAAGATCCGGAGATCAACGAGTTGCGCCGCCGTCAGCGACGTAACATCCTGATGACTATCTTTGTCTCACAGGGCGTCCCAATGCTGACGATGGGGGATGAAGCCGGGCGGAGCCAAAACGGCAACAACAATGCTTATTGCCAGGACAACGAAGTCTCTTGGCTCGACTGGGACAACCTCGACGTCGAACTGCTCGAGTTCACACGCAAGGTGCTCCGGTTGCGGAGCCGTCACCCTCTCTTTCGGCACGGCCAGTTCTTTCACGGTGAGTCGGTCCGGGGCTCTAACCTCACGGACATCGGGTGGTTCCGCCCGGACGGCCACGAAATGACCGACGCCGACTGGAAGACCCACTACGCGCGATCCATTGGGGTGTTCCTAAACGGCCACGGTATTCGAACTCGCGACAAGCGTGGTCAGCGAATCACCGACGACAGCTTTCTGATTTTCTTCAATGCTGGCCACGATGACGTGGTGTACGCCATCGCCGAGCAACTGAACGACCACCTGTGGCGAGATGAGCTCTACTCGGCGTGGCCAGACCTCCAGGCCGACCGCGCGACCTTCCACGCGGGCGATCGCGTCCCGGTCAAGGCTCACTCTGTCCGGATATTGCGGAGGCATGAGCTGGAGTCCCCCATGAGCGTGCGGCTTTCGAAGCCGTCTGCGCGGCGGTATCAACTTTACAAGTACGCGCGCTAGCGACAGCGCTACGACCGAGTGCCCAGGTGCTTCCTCAGCTACCCACAGATTGGCAGCACGAGCTACGACAGGAGCTCGACGCGGGCTACTTTCAGAACCTGCAGCAGTACCTGTCCGCGGAACGCGGGGCGGGCGTAGTTTTCCCTGCACCGGAGCGGGTCTTCCGCGCGTTCGAGCTGACACCCTTCGCTTCAACCTCAGTGGTGCTACTCGGTCAGGACCCGTACCATGGCGAAGGGCAGGCCGATGGTCTGTGCTTTTCGGTCCCCCCCGACACGCGGCTGCCGCCCTCTTTGCGCAACATCTACAAGGAGCTGAGCGCAGATCTAAAGCTGCCCGCACCGAAGAGCGGTAACCTGTCGGCCTGGGCGACTCAGGGCGTGCTCCTCTTGAACTCCGTGCTCACGGTGCGCGCGCACCAGGCAGCGTCGCACAAAGACCAGGGCTGGGAACGTTTCACGGACGCGGTCATGGCGCGTCTGGCGACCCGCAAGCGCCCGGTCGTGTTTGTGCTTTGGGGAAGCTACGCGCAGCGAAAGCAGAAGTTCATTCCTTCCCCGCACCGAGTGCTGACCGGCGTACATCCTTCGCCGCTGTCTGCGTCGCGCGGTTTCTTCGGGAGCCGCCCCTTCTCGACAGTGAACCGAATGCTGGAAGAACTGGGAGAGCGCCCAATCAACTGGACCGCGTAGCTGAAGGTCCTGTAGAGTCAGCCCGATGGAGCGGCGCACCTTCGCAGTTGGGGACATCCACGGTGACACTGAGCAGCTGTTTCGGCTGCTGTCCCACCTGCCGACACTCACCGAACATGACACGCTCGTGTTTCTAGGCGACTACGTCGATCGAGGGCCGCATTCCGCACAAGTCGTCAACTACTTGCGCAACCTTCCGAACGAAACACCAGCCAAGGTGGTGACTCTTCGTGGCAATCATGAAGACGCTTGGCTCAAGGTGATCGATGAAGGTTGGGATGGTTTTGTCAATCCGCCGATGAATGGCTGCCTTGCCGCGATGCGCTCGTTTATCGGGGGAAGCGTTCCGGAGGAGCTTGAGATCGCGACCCCCGCCGAGCTGGACGTGATGCGACGGGGCGCGTTCTTTCCGCCTGATGTGGTCCAGTGGCTTCGTGACCTGCCATTTTGGTACGAAGACGAGCACGCCATTTACGTGCACGCAGGCCTTCCACCAAACGACAAGGGTGGATTTCAACACCCGAGTGAGGTTGATATGCCGATCGTGTTGCTCTGGCTGCGCAGCCTGGAGTTCTTCCGAGACTACCGGGGGAAGCGCGTTGTCTTCGGACACACCCGCACAGAGTTTCTGCCCGCAGAGCTGTCCGAGTACACACCCGAAGACCCCACGGATCTTTGGGCGGGAGTCAACGTCGTAGGCATCGATACCGGCTGTGGCAACGGGGGTTTCTTGACCGCACTTGAGATGCCGTCGCTCCGCGTCTATGAGTCACGGAAATAGATATAGTATTCATCAAGAGTGAACGCTAACGCCAGCCACTCAGACGGCTACGCCGTAGGCGCGCAGGTGTGCTCGCATTTGGGCCGCAGTGTCTCCGGTGTGGTCCACGATCTCGGCGTTCCACCCTGTCTGCCGAGCTGAGTGCACGTTCTCTTCTAGATCATCGAAGAAGACGATCTGCTCGGGCTGAGCGCCGAAAAGACGCTGCGCTTCGACGTAGATCTTGGGATCCGGCTTGGTCAGGCGAAGCAAGTGGGAAGCCAGCTGGTGCCGGAGCCGGGTCACACTCGGAAATGAACGCTGACCGTCGAGCGACGCCAAACGAACCCAGTGGGAATGGCTAGTATTACTCAGGCACGCGGTCACCACGTTGGGCAAGAGGTTGAGCTCATCCACGAGCTCCGAGATCCCCGGATATTCGCTTAGGGTCCAGGCCTCATGAACCCTCTCCACCTCCTGCGGAGAGTAGAGCCCGAACACCGCGTGAGACATCGCGCTGTAGTACTGCTCGCAAGTGAGCTCGCCACGTTGGTAGCTGTCGATTACTGCGCTGCGCTGCGTTCGTGCTTCTGGCTGGACCATGCGTTCGGCGTCTCGAAACGGAAGCCCCGCCGCCGCGGCGGCCTCACCCCAGTCGCGACAGATCCTCACCAAAACACCCCCGAGATCGAAACAAATGACTCGCATCGCGCGGTCTTAGACCGTACCGAAACGGGGGCCAACCGCGACGTCGCCGACAAAATCGGCGGGGCCGCGGTCCGACCCTTGACGCCAGTCTGGAGATGATTCATTACTCCATCCGGATTGACGGATGAATCTACAATTTTCGGCTGGATGGCAGCCCTGAATGAGCCGACCCGGGCGCGTCTGCTGCGCGTGATTGAGCAGCATGAGCTCAGCGTCGGCGAGATCTCGCAGGTGCTTCAGCTGCCGCAGTCCACCACCAGTCGCCACATCAAGGTGCTGAGCGAAGGCGAGTGGCTGGCCTCGCGGCGTGATGGCACGAGCCGCCTGTACCGTCTGGCCAAGGATCTGTTCCCGCAGTCCCAGATCCGGCTTTGGTCTTTCTTGAAAGATAACCTAGGCCCCGGCGCGCAGGCGCAACAGGACGACGCGCGCCTGCATCGCGTGCTCTTCGATCGACAATCCAAGGGGCAGGAGTTCTTCGCCACCTCCGCGGGCAACTGGGACAAGATTCGCCATGAGCTGTTTGGTTCCGAGTTTGAGCTCGGACTGTTGCCCGCGCTCCTTCCGGAAGAGTCGGTCGTCTGCGATTTGGGCTGCGGTACAGGTCGAATCGCAGAGCTGCTCGCGCCCTTCGCCTCGAGGGTGATTGGGATAGATGCTTCAGCGGCGATGATCGAAGCCGCCAAGACTCGCCTAGCTTCTCACCTCGCGACCGGCAACGGCTACGGCGGCACCGTCGAGCTTCATCAGGCGGAGCTGAAGTCAGTCCCACTGGCAAGCGCCAGCGTAGACGTCGCGCTTCTCGTGTTGGTTCTGCACTACGTGAGCGACCCACAAGGCGTCCTGTGCGAAGTCGCCCGCGTGCTCAAGCCAGGCGGAAAACTGGTGCTGCTCGACATGCAACCACACACCCGGGAAGAGTATCGAGCTCAAATGGGACACCTCTGGCAGGGGTTCGATGCGGGTGTGTTGAAGAGTTGGCTAACCACTGCGGGATTCTCCACCAGTCGCTACGCCGCCCTCCCGCCAGATCCAATGGCTAAGGGTCCTCCACTTTTTGTGAGTAGCGCTCACACTGCAAACCCCCATGACCGAGGCAAGCGCTACTTGCTTCTAAACGGCAACTGACCATAAGTTGCCTGCCCCTAGATCCAATCCAAGAAGGAGTCCTCATGACGCGCCCCGCATACAAAGTTGCCGACCTGTCCAGCTATGAGCTCGGACGCAAAGAAATTCGCCTAGCCGAGCAAGAAATGCCGGGGCTCATGGCGCTCCGTGAACAGCACAGCGCCAAGAAGCCGCTCAAGGGCATCAAGGTCGCGGGCTCGCTGCATATGACCGTGCAGACCGCGGTCCTGATTGAGACACTGGTAGCCTTGGGCGCGGACGTTCGCTGGGCCTCTTGCAACATCTTCAGCACTCAAGATCCCGCTGCTGCGGCCGTAGCCGTCGGTCCGAATGGTTCGCCCACGAACATCCAGGGCGTACCTGTCTTCGCTTGGAAAGGTGAGACATTGGAGGAGTATTGGTGGTGCACCAATGAGATGCTCGTTTGGCCGGACGGCTCCGGGCCTGACCAAATCGTCGATGATGGCGGGGACGCAACGCTGCTGCTCGTCAAGGGCGCCGAGTACGAACGCGCCGGCAAGATCCCAGACTTCAACCCGAACACGGACTCTGAGGAATGGGGCGAAATCCTCAAGCTGATGCAAAGCACCTCGAAGGAAGATCCGAAGCGCTGGAGCAAGTTCGCAGAAATGTGTCGCGGCGTCAGCGAAGAGACCACAACGGGTGTGCACCGCCTCTACGACATGCAGAAGGCGGGCACGCTCCCCTTCCCTGCAATCAACGTGAATGACTGCGTCACCAAGAGCAAGTTCGACAACCTCTACGGTTGCCGCCACTCCTTGATTGACGGGATCAACCGCGCCAGCGACGTGATGATGAGTGGTAAGGTCGCCGTCATCTGCGGTTATGGCGATGTGGGCAAGGGTTGCGCCCAGTCGCTCAAGGGTCAAGGCTGCCGAGTCATCGTGACTGAGATCGATCCCATTTGTGCACTGCAAGCGGCGATGGAAGGTTACCAAGTGACGACGCTGGCTGACGTCGTGGAGACCGCAGACATCTTCATCACGACCACCGGAAACCGCGACATCATCACTTCAGCTGACATGGCGAAGATGAAGGACAAGGCGATCGTCGGCAACATCGGTCACTTTGACAACGAGATCGACATGGCGGGCCTGGCTAAGACGCCCGGTATCAAGCGCGTCAACATCAAGCCGCAGTACGACGAGTGGGTCTTCGCGGACGGACACAGCGTGTTGATCCTGGCGGAGGGTCGCTTGCTCAACCTGGGTTGCGCGACGGGCCACCCAAGCTTCGTGATGAGCGCATCGTTCACGAATCAGGTGCTCGCTCAAATCGAGCTGAATGAGAACCGCAACCAGTACAAGAACGAGGTCTACGTGCTGCCGAAGCGCTTGGACGAGATGGTGGCGCGCCTTCACCTAGCCAAGCTCGGAGTCAAGCTGACCCGCCTGACCGAATCGCAGGCGAGCTACCTCGGCATGAGCGTGGACGGCCCGTACAAGCCCGAGCACTACCGCTACTGAAGCCACTGGGGCGTGTGCCCCAGTTTGGCAAGGGTGATTCGAGCTCTCATCCGAGTGAGAAACCCAAACGGAAACCCGCGGACGATCGTTCGCGGGTTTTCTCATGTTTGCTCCGAACGGACGGAGCCACATTCCTCGCGGCGGGGTTGCCCCTGCAGCTTGCTGAGCTACCCTGAAGGGTTGGCAGTCCGTCTTTGGCTGCTCCACTTTCCTCAAAGAAGACTCCTCTCAAGCCTCTAGCAGCCGTTCCAAGAGTCCAGTACCCGCTC
>JBDKJZ010000165.1:0-9966 GCA_039796375.1 Pseudomonadota bacterium | reverse complement strand
GGTGTTGAACGGCGCGATTACGAGCGCAAAATGCCGTTCGAGACGCAGGTGTCGCATGTCACTCTGGATCAAGGTGATCCGCCCGGCGCCGGCCTGGCGTGACGGCTCGTTCACCTTCGCCCTAAGGCTCTCAAGCATCACCGCTGAGCTATCGACTCCGGTGACGTCAATACCTTGAGCCGCGATCGCAAGCGCCACGCGTCCGCTACCGACCCCGTACTCCAACACCGGCCCACCCGTGCCACGTGCCAGGGTCGCGTAGTACGCCACATCCGACTCCCTCCCGCTGTACGCGTGGTCGTAGTACAGCGGGTCGTGGTAGTGAGCCTCACTCCCCTCTGCCGTGCTTTTCCCTTCAAACGGCAGGTCCGAGCGTCGGAGCACGCCGGGGAGGCGGCGTTTCAAGTCTGAGGTCACACCCAACGATACTCCGCGGCGTTGAGTTTGGAACGACTGCCGTGACAACAATCGCCCCGAGCGAAGGGTCTAGCGGTTCGCTGGACCGCGCTCGCCGAGCCACTCGCGGACCACTTCGTCGGTATTCCGATGAAAGTGCACCCGCCCTGCGGCGATCTCACGAAGGCTGACCACCGCGTGCTTGTTCGAAGCCTTGACGAGCGGTTCGTTGCCCTTCATCAGCTGCCGGGTGCGTCGCGCCGCGAGGAGCACAAGCGCGAAACGGTTCTCTTCTTTTTCCAGGCAGTCTTCTACAGTGACGCGAGCCATTTTCAGTTCCTTCAGCAGGGGCGAACGAGGGTCGCGCAGCTTAGACCACCCGAACCCGATCTCGCAAGCCACCGAGCCCGGCGCCGGACAGCGCTGAGCCGCTGCAGGAGCGGATCCCGCCACTTGGCCGACCACAGGGAGTTTTCACTGAGTCGGATCGGGGCGCCTCGGGACGGGCCTTTTGACCTGGATTGCACGAAAGCGCGGTCTTGACTTCGCCAAGGCCGACCAGGTATTCCCGCCAACGGAGGCGTGGCCGAGCGGTCGAAGGCAGCGGTTTTGAAAACCGCCGTAGGGCAACTTACCAGGGGTTCGAATCCCTTCGCCTCCGCAGACCCCCTGACGAAAGTCGGCGGGGTTTTTGCTTATTTGGCGCGGCCATTTGGCCCCCGTGCCACTGCTCTTTCAGGGAGCGGTATGGCTGGCACCCGCGGAGTCCCAATGCCTCGTTCGAGGTCGTCTTGCTTAGCCACCTGCTCTCTACTCGTCTCTGCTGTGGACCTGTACCGCCGAGGACGCTGATGACCCGAAGCCCCCGATGACCCGAAGCCACCGACCCAGTCGAGCAACCCTCGGGATCCGGCGAAGGGCGGCGCCAACGGGGCGGAAACCCCCGAGTCCTCAAGAAATGGGGGTAGAGCGGTCGTGTTCCGCGAGCAAATCCAGCTGTACGTGACGCCCACCGTGACGGAAGTCGAGCTCGATGAGTTCGAGAAGCTGCTAGCGCAATAGTCCGCGGGCGAAGAGCTCATTCTTCCGTCAGTAGCCGAGGCGCTCCTGCGGGTTCAGCCATCACCGTAGGGGTACTCTATGGTGAACACTCCTTGTTTCCTCGCTGATAGGGGCCGTTCGGGGCGCTTGCGCTCCAGGAAGTAAAGACTCTTGCCCGCCGAGTCGGTGACCCGCCCAACGACGAAACCTGTCTTCAGGCCGAGCACTGGGTCGAGCGCTTCACCTTGGAACACAGCA
This sequence comes from Pseudomonadota bacterium, assembly GCA_039796375.1. Lineage (GTDB taxonomy): Bacteria > Myxococcota_A > Polyangia > Polyangiales > Polyangiaceae > SZUA-265. The sequence goes on along the minus strand of JBDKJZ010000165.1, from coordinate 8,271 downwards.
CGTATCACCGCATCTCGAGAACCGAACGGGTCAGTGTCTGTAAGCAAGCCTCCTTTAGCCACCTGAGCGTAGAGGTAGTCTACTGCGAACTCGCCGTAACACGGGATGCACGTCTTGCCATAAATCGACGCGACCCCCTGGGTGTCGCCGCGCGTGGCGATCGACCAATTCGCCAAACCCCACTGCTCGATGATCGTCGCGCGTACGTAGTACGCGTGGACGCCGCCGTAATCGGTGACCAGAACGTCTTTCGGGTCGCGGATCATCGCTGCGACGTGTCCCCGCGCTTCCAGGAGGCGGGCGGTGTGCTCCTTGGTTTGCCGAGCCGCCTGTCGCTGACTCTGTTCGATCGGGGTTTGCAGCGTGCGAGCGTCCGCGTGAGCTACGTGGAAACCGAACGCCGCTACGACCACAGCTACCGCGCACCGCCAGTGGGCAGGACCGCGCTTACGGGCGTTGCTCACCAACTGCGCCGCGCCAAGCGCGCTCAACAGGTACAGCGGCACAAGGCCGGGAAGCAAGAAACGCCAGAATGGCATCCAGTCACCACCTACCCGCGTCGCGTACGCGGTTTGAGCGACAACGAACAGCGCAGCGGCGACCCGCAAGCGTGTGGGGCGCGCGAGCGCGAGCCCCGCGAGCGGTAAGAGGGCTAGGAGTCCGAGGGCACGTACCGCGTCATGCACCTGGGAAGCGCCCCGGCCCGGATTGAGCTGGGCAATGAGCTCCTTCGCTCGGACTGTGGAGGGCAGCAGGTGTCCGTAGTACCCGATCCGGAACGCCCAGTACGCAAGAAGAACCGCCACGCCCGGCGCTGCCCGGCGAACCCAGGCGCGTAGCTCGTTTGCGACCGGCGCTTTTCTCTCCAGCATAGACGTAGCGAGGTCGAAAGTGACCACGAACGCGAGTACCAGAAAGCCGTCGATACGCATCAGACCGGCCGCGGCCCCGACCAAGCTGGCCCACCTGCGTAGCCGAATATTCTCAGAGGTCACAGCGACTATGGACCCAAGCACCAGGGCGCAGAACGGGACAGTTTCGAGTGCAGACTGCGAGGCGCTGACCAGATCGGTGGAGACGACGATCGCTACCGTGGCGAGCACTGCCGCCAAGGCTCCAGCCTCGCGCCGAGCGGCGCTGGCCACAACCCACACCAACGCAAGCCAGAATCCCCACGCCAGGTGGCGCATGCCGAGGTACACATCGACGGACAGCATCTCTAGCGGCACCGCCAAGATCATCCAGAGGAAATTGGAGTATCCCTCCACTAGTTGTCCTGCGCCGTAATTCAGACCGTTTCCCGCCGCCAGGTTTCGGCTGAACTCGAAAGTGATATACGCATCGTCGATTCGAAAATCACCGACGAACACCCGCTGGATCGGTATGGCGATCGCAGCGAGAACAACGAGAACAACGACGAGCCACTTCGAAAAGAGCGACGCACTACGTATCATTGCGCGCACAGGTAGCATAGGTGTCCGTTGAAGAAAACCTGCTCTGGCTTTGGGAGCGCGGCCCGTCCAACGATAAGCTGTTGCTGTTGTGCAGCGCCCCGCAATTTCCCTGCTGATGCTATAGTCCAAGCTTGCTGCTCCTAAGCAAACCCGAAGATGCGCTAGTGATCGCTGCGCTCGCCATCTTTGGAGTCAGAGGCGCGATAGTTTGGGTCGTCGTTGGGTGCGTCGTGTGTAACCTGCTGGCTGCGACGCAGACATCGCTACAGACGGCCTCGCGGTGGAGTTCCTCAGTGAAGGCGAGCGCGGACCGGGGAATGGTCTTCAGGGGGCAGGGTATCGCGCGGGCATGATGGTAGGTGAGTCCAAGGCAATCACAGACACACGCTCGGCGGTTGCACGGGGGGCGGTCTCTCGCCGTCAGTTGTCCCCCAATTCATTGGCCAAGATACCACCGTACTCGCCTCTGCTTTTTCACTAGCAGCGCCGCGAGACGTGCGATGCTTGGCTGATACAGCGATAGTCTGCCTCTGTCATTGCGTTTCGTGTTCGGCGCGGTACCACGTCCAATCCGCGGGCGCCGCCGCCAAGTCGCTTGGCTAGCCGCTGTATAGCCCGTGGTGTCGTGCAGTATGTCCGATGAAGTGGCCTCCGTGGCCAACTCGGATGTGGCCTATCATCGCGTCGGCGTAGCGACGCCCCGTAATACGAAGTCCTAGGCAGAGTGGCACGGCGCGAGATGGCTCTTTGCCGAAGGCCAGAACCGGGCTTTGTTTGAGCGTCGTTCTTGACCAGGTCGGCTAGCCCACGAGCCGGTCCTAAGCGCGCAGGCCCGGAATTCCGCCGGTGATTTCGCCCATCTGCTCACTCGCTCGGCCGACGGCCTGCATCGCGCTGATCAAGACGCTGACCGGGTGCGCGCCCGCTCCATTGAGGTGCACCCCGCGCTGTAACCCGCCCGCGTTTCCGGCGGTGAGCGCCACCATATGTTCGCCTGTGTGGGGATCGCCACCGTTACCGCCGCCCTCAAAGAGCAAGACCATCGCGGTGTTGGTGAGCAGGTTGCCGTTGCCCTCTGGCGTGTCCTTCATCAACTTCACGAGCCGCGAAAAGTGGCCGGTGTGCCAAGCAAGAGCCTTGGCTATTTCTTCCGGGGTTCCACCGCCGTGACCGAGTTGGTGCAGGTCTCTGCCCCCCGTCCCGAGGAGCAAGAACGTATCGATAAAGCACTGCGCGAACGTGTAGGCCATGGTCGCGGTGCGGGTCAGATCACAGGTCAACGCCATGTGGAGCAAGTCAGTCATGACGAGCGCGCGCGCGTTTTCGTCGCTGAACCCGACGGTGCGGGCGTCGCCGTTGGCGTTTACGGCCGGTCCGGACGCGACTGTTGGATCGGGCGGGGGTGCCATGGGCACACCACAACCACCGCCCGGGAGAGCCTCAGTGGTCATCAGGCGCGTTTCAAGCCCGCGGATTTCCTCCAAATGCCTCTCCAGCCTTTGCCGGTCGGAGGTGCCCAAGCGGTTGACGAGCGCGCTGCTTCGCTGCTCGACCAAATCGAGCACACTGCGACCCTGGGCGAGTCGCTGCATAAACGCCGGGTCATCCGGGCGGCCAACAGCCTGGCCCCCGAACAGGCTCTTGAAGGCCTGGGTGGGGCTGGCTTGCGGGGAGTTAGCCTGAAGCCCGCCCGCGCCCTCCCGATACGACAGAGTGCCGGCGCTCTCAGTGTTTTCGCGATACGGCTCCGGTTGAACCCGCAGCTCCAGCGAGCGAAAGCGAGCGTTTCCAGCCAAGCTGTCCGCCACCAGCTGGTCGGCGGTGGGCCCCTTGGGAACGGGACGTAGTGCGCGGCTCTCTACGCCACCCGTGGACACGCCGCTGATCAGCGGCCCCATGTTGTTGGCGTGCCAGTTACCAGCGTAACTGCCCGCTCCGGAGGTTGGCAGGTGCAGGGCGCTAACCACAGAGATATCGCCTTGGACGCCGTTGACCCCGAGCGGGGCCAGCGCCAGGGCTAGAGGGTAGTTGGGTCCGAACGCAGCGGGCGCGATGAGCGTGTCGGTGTGCGTCGAGAGCCCTGCGAACATCACCATGAAACGCGTTGGCGAGGCCGCGCCCTGCGCCTCAGCTTTCGGGGTCATGGCTTCGAGCCAGGGTAGGCAGACGGCCGCGCCGGCAGAGCCCACGAGCCAACTACGGCGGGATAGGGCAGGAAGCTTGGTGATCCTCATAGAGACTCGCTGGGCCTGGGTAGTATCTACTGACGTGATTTGCCAGCTGAGGCAGACAGGTAAAGTGCACGCGTCCGCAATTTGTGCAGCTGTGCGGTCGTTTTCCTGTCGCCGTGTTTGCTTCCATCGCGCGGCCGCAGGGACGAGGACAGGGCTACGGGGTTGTCGCTTGGCTGTTTGGGGTTCGCCCAGCCAAGGTCCCCACCTGCAGCGGTGGTCCGTTCCGTGGTACTGACGCGACATGCGTTGGGACGTGCCGATGTACCGGCTCCAAAACCCCGTGATGAACTATGCCTGGGGTTCCAAGAGCGCCATCGCGGCGCTTCAGGGGCGACAAAGCTCGGCGCTCCCCGAAGCGGAGCTGTGGATGGGCGCCCATCCACAAGCTCCGTCTGCCCTGCGCATTGGAGGCGAGCTGGCTCCGCTGGGTGAGGCACTCGCTCAGGCCGCCGCGCCCCTCTTGGGTGAAGCTTGCGCGACGGCGTTCGACGGACAGCTGCCATTTCTGTTTAAGGTGCTTGCCGCAGCTGAGCCGCTGTCGATTCAAGCGCACCCCAATCTTGAGCAAGCCCGAGCCGGGTTCGCCAGGGAGGAAACGTCGGCCGTGCCGAGAGGCGACGCCACGCGCACGTATCGCGATGCGAACCACAAACCCGAGCTGCTCTGTGCCCTGACCGAATTCCACGCGCTGTGTGGGTTCAGGGACGCGGCGGAGCTGAGCGCAGTGTTCGACCAGCTGGAGTTGCGCCAGTCCCCGGCTCTGAAGGCGCTGCTCGGGGAGGTTCAAAGCGACCGCCAAGCGGGCACTCGCTCGCTCGTTTCACAGATACTCAGCGACCCCGCTATTTGCGCTGCCGCGCTGCCAGTGTTGCTGCGGGCCGCTGCAACCCGTGGCCCCTCGTCAGACTTCGCGCCGACCTGCACATGGATTACGCGCCTGAACGAGAAGTACCCGGGGGACCCCGGGGTGTTGCTCAGTCTGTTTCTCAACTACGTGAAGCTTGAGCCGGAAGAGGCCATCTACCTGCCGGCGGGTGTCCCTCACGCCTACCTGGAGGGAACCGGCGTCGAGCTGATGGCGAACTCGGACAACGTGATTCGCGGAGGGTTAACATCCAAGCACATCGACGTCCCGGAGCTACTGAACATCCTAGATTGTTCGAACAGCGACGTTCAAGTGCTGCGACCGATGGGGGCTCCGCTGACACGCTATGTGACACCGGCAGACGAGTTTGAGCTGTGGCGCCTCGACGTCAAGGATGAGGCGTACCCGTTGCCGGAGGCCCGTGGCCCTCAGATCGTCCTGTGCGTTGAAGGTCGAATCACGCTATCGACGGCGCAAGCTGAGCTCGCGCTCGACTTGGCTACGGGGGAAAGTGTGTTCATTACCGGCGGCGCCAAATCCGTCGCGATTGCAGGCCACGGCAAAGCTTATCGCGCCGGGTTGCCGCTCTAGAACCGCGGGATACCCCCAGCTACGACGCGGCTAGCGTTGCTAAGTACTCGCGGACCACGCGATCGAGCCCGACGAACAGGGCGCGTGAGATCAGCGCGTGGCCAATCGACACCTCGGCGAGATAAGGTAAAGCGCGAAACATCGGGAGGTTCTCAAGATCGAGATCGTGACCCGCGTTGACACCCATGCCGAGCTCGTGAGCCAGCGTTGAGGCGACGGAGTAGCGCGCAAAGCTAGCTCGCGCGTGGTCAGGGCCCTTCTCGAATTCACGCGCAAACGGTTCGGTGTAGAGCTCGACCCGATCGGCTCCAGCGGCCTTGGCCCAGCGCACCGGGCCCGGCTCCGGATCGACGAAGACGCTGACGCGCACTCCTGCCTTCTGGAGCCGCTGGATCACCGCTGCCAGCTCATCGACTGGCGCGCTTGGATCCCAACCCGCTTCGCTAGTCACTTCGCCTGGGCGCACCGGGACCAGCGTGCACTGATGAGGACGAACTCGGCACACGGCGTCCATCAACTCGGGACGCGGATCGCCCTCGATGTTGAACTCCACCGTGTCACGACGTTCGGAGAGGGCCGCGCTCAGCGCCTCAACGTCAGCGCGTGTGATGTGACGCTCGTCGGCGCGCGGATGAATCGTGACGCCTTTCGCGCCCGCAGCCAGGATGACCTCAAGCGCCTCAAGCACGCTAGGCTGGTGACCGCCGCGCGAGTTGCGCAGGGTCGCGATCTTGTTCACGTTCACGCTCAGAGTGACCACGGGCGGCGTCTTACGCCTTGTTGGGGGGTTTGTCCCGTACCTTGTGAAATGGGTAGGCCGCAGTCAGCGGCGAACCAAAATCAGCCGGACCGCCGCCGGCGCATGCGCCCACGGTGGAGCCCCCTTAGGCGTCGGTTGAAAGCAAGAACGCCGCCGCCGGGCTCGCGTTGACACAGCGGTAGTCAAACCCGATCTGCGCCAACGTTTGCTCAAGATCTCCGCGTTCAGGCGCAGGCACTTCCATGCCGCACAGGACGCGACCAAACGCCGCGCCGTGGTTACGGTAGTGAAAGAGCGAGATGTTCCAGCGATGGCCGAGCAGCCTCAGGAACTCCATGAAGGCCCCGGGGCGCTCGGGAAACTCGAACGAGTACAGCACCTCGTCCTGCACTTCAGCCGAACGGCCCCCTACCATATGCCGCACATGCGTCTTGGCGATGTCATCATGACTGAGGTCGCTCGTCGGAAAACCGCGCTCACGGAGCGCCTCACACAGGGCCCGAGTCTGCTCTGTACCTTCAACCTCAAGCCCCACGAAGATGAGCGCGCGCTCACGCGACGCTAGGCGATAGTTGAACTCAGTGATCGCCCGGTCACCAATAACTCCGCAGAACTCGAGGAACGCGCCGCGTCGCTCCGGGATTTCAACTGACAGGATCGCCTCCCGGTTTTCGCCAACTTCGGCCCGCTCAACGATATAGCCGAAGCGACTGTAGGAGATGTTCGCGCCTGACGCGATGAGCGCAACCGACCCGGGATCTTTCAACCCTAGCCGAGCGCGCTTCTTCAAGCCGGCAATACCCAGCGCTCCGGAAGGTTCGAGCATGGTCCGCGTATCGAGGAACGCATCGCGAATTGCCGCGCAGACTTCATCGACGCTGACTGTCACGATCAGATCCACGTACTGCAGACAGAGCTTGAGCGTCTGGTCGCCGACGCGACGCACCGCGACGCCGTCGGAGAAGATGCCAACGCGATCGAGATCGACACGTTCGCCGCGCTCAAGTGAGAGCTGCATCGCGTTCGAGTCGTCCGGCTGCACACCAATGATGCGAACCTGCGGCCGCACTTCTTTGATCACCGCTGCGATGCCGGAAATCAGCCCCCCTCCGCCAACAGGAACGTAGATGGTGCTCAAATCGCGAGGCGCCTGACGCAATATTTCAAGCCCGATGGTGCCTTGACCGGCGATGACGTCCAGGTCGTCATACGGCGGGATGACAACACGCCCGGTGTCCAGCGCCAGTTGGCGGCAGCGCTCAGCCGCATCAGAGTAGCTGTCTCCGATTAACTCAATATCAGCGCCATAGCGACGCACCGCGTCGACCTTGATACGCGGTGTGGTCTGCGGCATCACGATCTGGCAAGCCACCCCGAGACGCTGTGAAGCAAAGGCGACGCCTTGTGCGTGATTTCCAGCGGAAGCGGCGATGACGCCCCGCTTCATTTCCGCGTCGGTCAGGTTCGAGACGCGGTTGTATGCGCCGCGCAGCTTGAACGAGAAGACCGGTGTCAGATCTTCGCGCTTAATATAGACACGTTGGCCGAGTCGCTCGCTCAGGTTCGGCGCGAGATCGAAGGGTGTGGGCTCGGGCAGCACCTCGACCACGCGCGAGTTCAGCACCCGCTTGAGCATGCTCATGCAGCGGGCTCCGCTTCGGAGAGTTCATCGCCCTCGGAGTGGACGGGGACCGCTTCAGCTTGGGCGTGGGTGTGTGAGCCCACTGAGGCCACGGGTTCGTGCAAGCTTTCACCCAAGAGCAGGTGGTCCTCCACCCAGAGACGCGTGACTGCGCCGAGACGCTCATCAGCCAGCGCCGCGGTCATGAGGCTGCGCATAGCTTTCAAATACTCGGTCCGAGAGATCTCGCCTCGCAGCAGCTGAGTTCGGAGCAGCACGCCGGTGGTCTGCACCACATCGCACAGGCAGTACGCCTTCACCTCGTCAATGCGACCTGCGTGAATGAGCGGGCCGACCGCCTTGCCGTCGACGCCAACCTTGCCGGGCATGCCGCAGAGCTTCGCCGTGACATCGAGCCCACTTCGCTTGGCCGAACCAAAGTCGGAGAGGAAGTCCATCAAGTCGAGGTGACCGGTGGCCGAAAAGCGGTAACGAACATCGCGGTCCTTGTAGTAGTGCGCGAACGGTAGGCCGTGCTTCAAGCACCGCGCAGCAATGACAGGCAGATCGAACCCCCTGCCGTTAAAAGTGACCATGCAGGGCTCGTGCTTGTCCATGAAGCGGGTGAAGTCTTCAAGCATGCCGGCTTCGTCTTTATCCTCACCGATCACGCCCATGCGGCGGACCTCGAGGTCAGGACTCAGCCATAAGACGCCGATGCAGACAATTTGGTGGTGCGGAGGCGA
>JBDKJZ010000164.1:0-9986 GCA_039796375.1 Pseudomonadota bacterium | reverse complement strand
TGGGGTTACGGTGAACGCTACCCCATCGAACACAAACGAAAGAACAACTTCAGAAGCAAAAGAAACCGGCGTGTCGAAGTGCTGTTCTTCGATCCCGAAGAATCACCGAACTTGGGAGTCCCGCCAGAGAACAGCACCGTGTTCGACGATGCCGTCTTCACGAAGGTGCCGCTACCCGTCGGCGGCTTCGAGCCTCTCGGGATCCGCTACGCCTTTCTGCCCACTGAGCACACTGAGAAACGCAGCTTCCCCAAACCTTCCTGCCTCCCGTTGCTGCGTCGCATCGTCGACACAGCCAGGCAGAGCCCATCGTTGAAGGTGGTGGTCGTCGGCCATACCGACCACCTCTTAGCCGACGACGACAACGAAAAGCTGTCCCTCGCTCGTGCCGACGCGGTGAAGGCCCTGATTACACATGACTTGGCGTTCTTTAAGCGACGCTTCGAAGCAGCGGACCCCCTCGTCCCCTGGGACTTCGAAGAGGTGCAGTGGATGTTGCACGCGCTCAGCTCAGTTGCTGGGCCGTTCTACGTCGGGGAAACAGACGGTCACGCGGGGTACATGACTCGCCGTGCCCTTGGCGCCTATCAGCTCACCAAAGGCATGAACGTCGACAATGGGTGTGATGTAGAGACGTTGGAGGCACTGTGCAAAGATTATCTAGCGCTCATCCCCGAAGCGCTGGAAGCAGACCGCATCCGAACCGTGGCGGGCGGCTCTTGGACGCCACGCCTCGTCGGCGAAGGGGCGGCCGATGATGCGGGCGATGACGAAACTGCCGGAGCTCCTCCGGAAGGCAACCTTGAGGTGCCGTCCTTCAATGGCCGCGTCGAGGTGTTCTTGTTCGAGCGCCCCGTGGTGCCGGCGGCGGAGTCCATCGATCCTAGCACCCGCCGTGCAAGCCCGACCTATCGGGCGTGGGCACGTCGCGCCGATCCTCAGGAAGTCTCGACCCCGGTTCAATACGCCATTCGTTTGATGGACGGTCGCCGCGTGCCGGTTCCAGGCGTGCCGTTCAAGATCCTGCGCCTCGATATCGAGACTGGTGAGTTCGCTGACTTCTCAAGTGGGTCGCTCGATGCTTTTGGTACGACTAGTGTCAAGCTGCCCCCAGGTCCGTATCGCGTGGACTTCAGCCTCGGCAACGAACAGCACAGCTGCGGTCTGCACTCACACGTCGACCATTCTGCAGGCCTCGGCGTCCGCTTGCGGGGAGCCGGCTGAGTTCAGTCCCTTGCGCGACGAAGACGACTCATGTCTAGCCACAAATTCTACTTCAACCCCAGAAATCTGGTCCTCAGCCAAGGGACGCCTGCGCTCCTGATCAAGCTGTTGGTCGCCCGCGAGGCGGGTTGGAAAGCTCCGATCATGGAGCTCAAGATGGTCATCTACGACGTCGAGGAATACCTGGCGTCGCAGCGCCAATTGCTGGGGCAGGCGGGCAGCGGCGCCAAGCAGGCCGACTTCGAGACGGATGACAGCCTGTTCACCGGCCACGAAGGCACCGTCGACTTCCGCCCCTCGAGGGAGCTGCTCGTCCCAGAGCAGGTGTTTGACCTCAAACCGCAGCAGGGCAACGGAGTGATCGCTGTTGCGACGCTGCAGGTCGCTCGAGCGGAAGAGCAGGCAGAGATCGCCGCCTTGACGCGCGGAGGGAACTCCTCTTGGTTCGTCCACAACATCATCGAAACGGATTTCCTCTCGCACCGTAGCACTCCGTTTGAGATCGATATCAAGATGATGTCGCTCATGGACGAGGCGGGGAACTTCGGCAAGGGCACGCTACAGATCCGAAAAATTGGCAGCATTGGATTTAACAAAGAGGCGCTGCAAGCTTCGCTCGAAAAGACTCGGCACCTCGCGATTCGGCTCATCAGCACGCGGGACGACCAAGGCCCGTTGAAGACGCGTCAGATGGCCATGTCGTCGCTGCATAAGAACGAAAACACAACCGGCGGCAGCCTCAGCACGCGAAAGATCGCGGTCGACATCGCCCTGGCAAAAGAAAAGTTGCAGGCCCCCGGGAAGCCGACCCCTGTGAACACAGATTCCGGCGCGATACCCTCGCGTCAGAAGACCCCAGATCTGACAGGCTGGTACGAACAGCACATCGACAACGTCGAGGGCATTGATCCAGACGCGGACACTTACTTGGCGCCATCCGCGCTTTGGATCAACCAAGTGGGTCAAGCAATCGTCGGTTGGTACTACCCGATGCGGTTGCTCGGACTGAGGGACGACTTCATGGGCGCGGCCAGAAACCACGTCCCGCTGGGCGAACGGATATGTTTCGTTACCCTGCCGAGTCCGAAGTTTCCGAACGACGCCGCAGTCTACTGGTTCTTCTCGGAGAAGAAGGACCCGACAGAGATCATCGCGCGGATCCGTGAAGAAGATCTGAAGCCCTCGATCACTATCCGAGAGGGATTGTTCAAGGTCATCGAAGCCGGGTCCCTCATCACCGACGTGGCGCTGGCGTTGACCCTGGCGCGGGTCTTGAACGATGGCAGCCCTGCTGACCAGATAGGTGAAATCAAGTTCGCCAAGTTCCGCCGCAGCTACAGCAATTCGCGCATTGCGTGGACTTCGATCCAACAGATGCGGACGATCCCGAACCTCAACCCCGCCGGCGTAGACGAGGTGGTCCGCTCGCGCGTCGAGCCCTTGCCGAGTGGCTTCTGGCGCAAGATCGCGACGACGCTGCAGGACGACATGACCCGTATCGTCAAGAACTTCACGCGATTTCCCAATGACGATGAGAACGTCCAGGCCCAATTCGATGCGGCCGCCGACAGCATAAACGGCATCGTCGCGCTATTCCCGAACGAGCAATACCGACAGGAAGCGCTGAACTGGGTGAGGTCGTTCACGAACAGCATGGAGTTCGACAACTTCACCGGGAGTGAGACCAAGCTCCTAGTCGATTGGCTACGTTCTTTTTCCGAGAAGCACCTTGAGCTCGAAATCAAAGAAGAAGCAGCCGCTCAGGGAGTTGCGGAGCTGACTCCCGAAGAACGGCAGGAAATCGCCGAGGAGATCCGCGCCAAGAAAGGCGGCGTCATGACCGACGTAGGCGTCGTGCCCGCCAACGACTTCGAATACTCGTTCAAGTTCAAATCGAAGTCCGGCACCAAAAAAGCGCAGGGCGGTGCCTCATTTGGCGTCACCGGGGGGATTTTCGAGTGCGAGATCCAACAGCGGGAAATCAAGAATGGAACGCCGCTGGCTAAGGAGATCTACAGTGTGAAGCTTGACGGGGCTTTCCTCGGCATCGGTGCCGGCTTTCAGGTGGACTTCGCCGGGGGCAAGGTGGGTCAACCTGGCGCCTCCGAGCCGCCGTCCTGCAAGATCAGAAGCTTTCACCCGATCGAGAAGAAAGAGTGGCAACAGCGGTTCCCGAACGGTGTTGGGTTTTCGATGGCAGCGCTCGCGACCGGGATCTCGGGCAACTTCGCCAACGTAGACATCAAGCTACTCAACGCCAGTAGTACCCTGTTTTCGCTGACGTTCTTTGGCAACCGCGACATTCAACTGTCGGCTATCCTCGAAAACGCCAAACTCTATGAGTTCAAGCCCCGCGACACGGACAAGATCCTGGAGGACCTCAAGGAGGGAAAGATCGCTCAGGGCAAAGCCACCTTGTTCAGTATCTCTGAGACCTTCGGCTACATGACAAGCCTTAATTTCTGGAAGGACTTCGTCCCGCCGAAAACTCCAGTTCCGCAACTCCCGGATCAAGACGTGCCACTCGACACGCTATCTGACGTGCAGCTCGTTTCGTTCGAGAACGGCTCCGCGGTGATCTTGGAGGAGGCCAAGCTCGACTTCGACCGCCGCTTGGCCGTCTATCGAGCGATGATGGAAGTCGCCGGCTGGTTCTGGTCTGTTGGCTTCGCCTCCCCTGGTTGGGACGCACACCCAGAAAAGGCGGATCAGAAGAACCAGGCGCTGTCCCAAGCTCGCGCGGACGCGGTGGACCACCTGCTCGCGGCGTCTATCGGAGCCCCTGGCGGCGGCATCGTCTTCGCAGACAAGCAACGGATCGCGCCGCTCGGCGCCGGGCGAAAACCCGCGTTGACCCCAGTCGCCGACGGCGGGGGCGGCCTGCACGATCCCTACGACCCAGAAACGCCCAAAGAGGTGGCCATCAAGGAGGACTGGTTCGACTACGCCAAGTGGCGTCGTGTGGATCTGGTCGTCAACGCCACGCTGATCGCACGCCTCAAGGCACCATGACGGGTTGCCGTGACAAGTCATCTTCAGCCGCCGCAATCGAGTTGGATGCGCACGGGGTTGGCTTGGTGGCGCGAGACGACAGAACCCCAACAGTAGACGTGCGCAGTTTGCGACAGCGCGCACGCCTGGTACGCGTCCGTCTCGACCGTTGCCATTTTCTCCGGCAGCGGTATCAACGTCGGCTGCATCAAGCAACCATCGCCCGGCGGATTCGGGAAATTTCTCAGCAAGTTTGCCCCCCAGCACCACACCCGACCGGTAGTATCGACCGCGCAGGATGAGTGTCCCCCGACGCTGAGATGCCTCACCTTGGGCAACCCCTCGACCTTCGTGGGCAGCCAGACGGGCCCGGGTGTACAGTTGTCATCTGAAGCGCACGTGACGGCGTTCCCCACCTCACCGGCAAAGTTTTCTCCCCAGCACCACACCGCCCCGTCCTCGGCTAAAGCGCAGGTGGCGCTGTACCCGACCGCGACATCCCGGGCCTTCACACTCAATTGGCTCCGCACAAAATCCCAGCGGTGGTCCTCAAGCGGGGCCTCCTCGTTCTCACTGCCGGGTTTCGGCGCTTCGTTGCCGAGCTGGCCGAATTCGTTCGATCCCCTGCACCAGACTGCACCGTCATCGAGCACCACACATTGGTGGTCGAGGCCTGACGAGTGCTTGATGGCGAGGGAGGGAAGCTTGAAGTAGTGCAGAGGCTCCGGATCGCGGACCCCGCGCCAGCAAAAAACCCGCCCCTCGGCTAGCGCACAGCCGTAATACGGATCGAAATCCTGAAGACCCGACACGTTCGCGGTGCCGTGTTTTACGGGTGTCTTCGACGACCGCTGCTCCCCTGGAAAAAAGAAAACGGGCCACCTCGCATTTTCCCCAACACACCAGACTTCGTCGCGGTCGTCCTTGGCACACACGGTGCCGCTCTCGACGTACAGAGCCACCGACGGCCGAGCTGACAACGGCAACATAAATGGCTTAAACCCACCTCTCTCTGACGGGTCCCGGGGGTCTTTGTCCCAACACGCGACCTGTCCATTCTCCTGGAGTGCGCAGGCCGGGCCACTGCTGACGCCTATCTGCCGGGCGCAGCCCCGCTCTTTCGGCGGCGTCGTCGCCGCCTCGGGGCTACGGCTCGACCGAGGTTTGTCTTGGTTGCAGCCCGCAGCGCTCGCCAGCGCCAGGGTGAGAACGTATGCGAGGGCCTGCCGGTGCACAGTGTCCCCAATACCCCAATCTAGGTCCCCTGGGACAGCCCCAGCGTTCCGCAGGTCAAATGCGGCGAGGTTTGAAGGGGCCTTGTGGAGCTCGTCGTTAACGCCACGCTGATCGCACGCCTCAAAGCGCCATGACGGGTGCTGTGACCAGTCATCGCTCCGTCGAGGATCGAACAGCTTCGTGCGAGCCGAGCTGTTCGAAGGCCCTCCGCGAAAGCACGGGCGGCCGACAGGGCGTGGGCACGCCGGGCTCGGCTGACGAGCAAGCCAGCGCTGCCGGCGGTGTAGACACAGCGCCTGAAACGGTGGCTCTTTGCCATCCATCTCTTGCGCCAGAGCGTAACCGATCGAAATGATCCGACTATCCGATATCGGTCAGGCTTAAACGGTCACCAATGTTGGGACGTGATGCGGACGTTTCCTTTTCCTAAGCTCCACAAATCATGCCGAGAACCCAGCAGATGCGACGGCGTCGACTATCCCCCAGCGCCAGCGTCGACCGGGTCCGCCGCCAATACTTGCTCGATCACCTCAAGCAGATTCTCTAGGTCGATGGGTTTCTGTACGAATACAGAACCATCCTTCGGCTCATGGAGACAGCCGGACATGAAGATCAGGCGTGAGCGTGGGTGAGATTGGCGCAGTCGCGCGGCCAAGACGTCGCCGCTCATCTCAGGCAAACGCATGTCCGTGAGCACTAGGTCAATCGCTTGATTGCTCGCATCAGCAGCCCGCAACGCTTCGGAGGGCGTTGCCGCCTCCAGAACCGCGTAACCTCGGTCGCGAAGCAGCTCCGCCAATGCTTCGCGTGAGATTGGTTCATCTTCTACCAGCAGCACCGTCTGGCGCGTGGGGTGAGTGGCGACGCGTCGAAGCGGCTGGCCTGTGTCGCGGCCGAAAAGTTCGGCAAGCCTTTCTGCAAGCTGTTGCTGACCAAAGGGCTTGCGCAGGATGCCCGCCCCTTCAACGGACTCGTACGTCGTCAGAAGGAATTCGGGGTTGGCAGACATGTGCAGCACCCGCAGCTGGGGGTAGCGCTGCTTCAGCAAGGCAGAGAGCTTCAGGCCGTTCATCGTTGGCAGCACGATGTCCGAAACGAGTAGATCGATCGCGGTGCGCTGTGTTTCGCAGAATTGCAGCGCTTGCTCTGGTCCTTCGACGTCGAAGACGCGAAGGCCCAACTCAGAGAGATAATGGCGGACGGTCATGCGCACGAGCGGCTCATCTTCCACCAAGAGCGCCATGCCACTCAGGCGGGTCGCTTGCGGCCGTTGAGAAGCCGGCGCTTCTGCACCGGGAGCGCAACACGGGAAGACGAATATGAAGGCCGTTCCGCGCCCTGGTTCGCTGGTGACTTCAACGAAGCCTTGGAGTTGCTTGGTCACCTGGAAGACCGTCGACAGTCCGATCCCCGTACCCTTGTTGACCTCTTTGGTGGTGAAGAACGGCTCAAAGATCCTCCGCCTGGTGACTTCATCCATGCCAGTCCCTGTGTCCTGTACGACCAGGCGGACACAACCCTGCGGGCTGCGGAGGGAATAACGAGCGAGCGCGGGGTCGTCATCCGAAAGTACGCTGGTACTAATCGATAGTCGTCCGCCTTCGGGCATCGCGTCACGCGCATTGGCAGCGAGGTTCAGCAAGATTTGTTCGAGCTGGACGGCGTCCGCCAGAATTGTTTTCGCTCCGGCATCCGTCCTGATTTCGACGGACACTTGTTCGGTGACCAGGCGCTCGATCAAATGGGCCGCATTTCGGACCGTCGCATCGAGGTCCAGCGGCTTCAATTCGACGTTTTGTTTGCGCGCGAAGGCAGTAAGTCTGGCCGCCAGCTCCCCGCCGTGACGCGCCGCGTCCGCCGCGCGATCCAAAAACTCTCGGGCGCGCGCAGGAGCCGTGTTCTCACCGCGAGCGACGTTGAGGCACCCGAGCAGGCCTTGCAGCACATTGTTGAAGTCGTGGGCGACCCCGCTCGCGAGCGCTCCGACGGCTTCCATTTTTTGGGCCTGGCGGAGCTCCTCTTCGAGTTCACGCTCACTCGTGATATCCTGAACAACGGTGACGTCGGTCAAGATGGGAGCATCGCCATTCTCGACCGGGTAGGTGCGCACGCGAACCCAGCGGACTTCGCCGTCCGGTCGACAAATCCGGTACTCTTCATCAAAAGGGTCTCCCTTCAGCTGCTGAGCGCAGGCCTCTTGAATGCGCGCCGTGTCCAGCGGGTGCGTCCAGTCTGGCCAGGGCCTGCCGGTGGCGTACAGCTCGGTGACGGGGCGGCCCCAAATTTTCTCAAACGCTGGGCTGGCGTAGCTCGGGCGTTGGCTCGAGCGCTCGTGCACTAGAAAAGCGTCGTCGACGAGCTCGGCGATCAAGCGGAAGCGAGCTTCGCTTTCGCGAAGCTCGCGGTCTGCTGCCTGACGCTGCGAGATGTCACGTAGTACTGCCGTGAATTTGCGTTGCCCGCTATCAAACCATTCGCCGATAGCTAATTCGAGGGCGACGGTGGTTCCGTCTTTCCTGAGCCCAGCGACCTCTCGAGCCGGGCGCCCGATGACCCCGGCTGGCCCGCCCGAAACGTAGTTTCGGATGTAGGAGTCATGCCGAGAGAGGTAGGGCTCCGGCATGAGCATTTGAATGTTTTTTCCCAACGCCTCCGCTTCGGTATACCCAAAAAGTTGTTCGGCAGCTTTGTTGAAGAACTCGATGTTGCCGCTTACGTCGCTGCTAATGATGGCGTCGACCGTGGTGTCGAGCAGCGTCGCGCCGCGCGCTTCTGATGCGCGAAGCCCGTGCTGCACGTCGTGCAACGCTGACAGATCAACGAGCACGCAGCGACACTCGATGCGGTGACCCTCAACGTCGGCAAAGGAAACGGAATCGAGGTGAACAGAGATCGCGCGCCCCGCGTGCGCATGGGCTTCCAGCAAGAGCTCACAGCCCACTTTGGCGTCGCTGTCGAAGACCTTCTGCAGGTGATGATGAAGAATATCTGCGTGGCGCTCTGTCATGAACGATGCGAGGGGCCGCCGCTGCAGTTCCGAAGGCGGAGCGCCGAGAAGCTCGGCGGCCGTTCGATTCGCTTCGCGGATTTTGCCCTGCCGATCTAGGGTCAGATGCGCAACCGGCGCGAGGTCGTAGAGTTCTCGGTAGCGGTTCCGACTCTCAAGGAGTTCGGTCTGCGCGAAGCGCAACTCTTCGTTTTGGACCTCAAGTTCAGCCTTGTGGATCTGAAGTTCGTGAGCCAGCCGTTCGACGTCCCAAGCGCGCGGCGCCGCGAGCGTGCCTGTCACCTGCTTCAAACGGGACTCCGCCAGCTGCCGCAGCTGAGCCGCGGATTGTTCAGTCGTGTTGTCGCGTGTCATCGGTCGGGGCCCTTCTGTCGCTCTGTTGACTCATGAGCCGGCGTAATGTCCATCGCTACGCCGCTAAGACCAGTAACTTGCCCGGCCGAGTCTAGAGTGGGCTCGATGTACAACTGATAGGTCCTTTGTACTCCGGCCACTGCGATATTCAGCCGCCGCTTTTCGGGGCGGCCGCTGGCCAGCACCTGCCGCTTCAACTCGATGATTTGCTCAGCCGCAGCCAGTCCCAGGACTTCCGCGTCGGATCTACCGAGCAGCGCAGCGGATAGTTTGCCGAATACCACGCCGTAGACCCAGGTGAAGCGCAACTCCTGATCTTGACCGAACGAGCTAACCGGGGCGTTGTTCAACGCCCACAGCAGGCGTTCCTGCTCCCGCTGAAGTGTTTTGATTGTCGTTACATCCACGAACGTCAGCACCACGCCGTCGATCACGTTGTCGGTGGTCCGATACGGCGACATGCGCATCAGGTAGGAGGACTCACCATTCGCAGTGGCAATCTCTATCTGCTTGAATTCCAGCGTGCGCAGCACCTGACCGGCGTCCTGCACCAGGTTATCGTAGCGAAGCATCGAGACGAGATCTCCGACGGGCCGTCCAACGTCCGTCGCGATCAGGCGAATGACATTTTTTGCCTGTTCTGTGTAGCGCTTGATGTTGAGCTGATTGTCCAAAAATATGGTGGCGATGTTCGTGCCGTTGAGCAGGTTCTTCATGTCGTTGTTGGCACGCGACAGCTCTTCAACCTTGCCTTGAATTTCCGCGTTCACGGTCTGAAGCTCTTCATTCAGAGATTGCATCTCTTCTTTGGAGGTCCCTAGCTCCTCGTTGGTCGACTGCAGCTCTTCGTTGGTCGACTGCAGCTCCTCGTTGGCCGACTTGAGCTCTTCGTTGGAGATCTGCAGCTCTTCAGTTGCGCCCTCGTGATTCTTCTTGGCGAAACGCAATTCACGCTCAAGCTCATCAATGCGCGTCGGCGATACCAACGCAGCGTCAGCGCCGACGCTTGGAGCGTCCAAAGAGGCGGGGGCGGCGGCCACGAAGCTGACTCTGAATAGACCGCACAAAGATTCTGGCTCTTGGAGGCGTTTGACGCGCAGCTCGACTGAGACCACGTTTCCGTTGATCTTGATGTGCACGCCGTGCACGATCTCTTCGTCGGTAGCCGCTGCTT
>JBDKJZ010000163.1:0-9998 GCA_039796375.1 Pseudomonadota bacterium | reverse complement strand
CATCGTCCCAACAGCCGCTCCGGTGCCTAAAGAAATCTCCGGCTTCGCTGAGAACATCGCCGCAGCTCTTGATGACGACCTGAATACCTCCGTCTGCCTAGCGCACACCGCCGAGCTGCTCTCGGCTATCAACCTGTTGTGTGATCAGGCGATGGCCAAGAAGGGGCAGGCCTCTGCCGCTGCCGTTCAAGCTGCAAGAGGCGCCCTGGAGACGCTGCGCGCCGTGCTTGGGATCGGGACTGGCGACGCGGAGCAGTTCTTGCGCCGCGTGCGCGATCGCAAAGCCAAGAAGCTCGGGATTGACATCGCCTCGGTTGAGCAGCAGATCCAGGCGCGTAGCGATGCGCGGCAGGACAAGGACTTCGCCCGAGCAGACGAAATCCGTGGCGCTCTTGAGAAAATGGGCGTGGAGATGTTCGACTCCCCTTCGGGAACCTCCTGGCGCTTGGTTGTGAGCCAAGAGAACGCCACCACCGCCAACTGATCGCAAAGCACCATGTACACAGTCACTACCGGTATCCATATCCACTTCGCCCACCACGTGCGCGGACACTTGGGCCCATGTATTTCGCTCCATGGTCACACCTGGTTGTTTGAGGTGTGCCTTGAAGCCAAGACTCTGGATAACCAGGGTTTCGTCGCAGACTTCGATCAGCTCCACGCAGAAGTGCTCGAGCCTTGCCACCGCTTGCTCGACCATTCCTTAGCTCTAGGTTCGGAGAGCTACGCGGAGACGAAACCCCACTTGGTGGCACTGGGGGTGCCGCTGGTTGCGTCGCGCGAGAAGCTCCACGGACACTTGGGAAAACCACAAGCCTGCCTGACCGGCGAGCTGTGCGGCGCCCGAAACGAGCACCCTGGAGGCATCAAGCTCAGTGTGTTTCCGTTCACGCCGACGTCTGAGAGGATCGCGCAGTGGCTTTGCGACGTCGCGACCGAGGTGATGGCGGACGAGCGTGTCCGCGTGAGAAGCACGCGGGTCTACGAGACTTTGCACCCCACGCTGGCCTACGCGGACTACTTCCCTGCACAATAAACCAGCACAATAGAAGAGTTCACGCGTTCGCCACACGGGCGTGATCTCACTGGAATTGCAGAGGAAACTCGACCTGAACGCCATTCTCTAGAGTGCCAGTGTAGGGAGACCCGGTTGTCAGCCCCTGAATGTCCATTCAGACTCAGGGTCGCGTGCACCCCGCTGGGGTCGCTCGCCCACCGGTGGCCATGTCATCAGCTCGTACCCTTGTCCTAACGCCGTGGTATCTGCCCTATAGGGTAGTGGGGTGGCAGGAGGCCATCACCCTGATGTGTTTGGACAAGGTGGATCTAGTCGTGGCCTACAATGAGCAGGTGAGGTCCCCGTCAACCAGCCTCCCGATGCCCGCGGTGATCCGGATGCGCAAGAAGGTCAGCGCGAGTCGCTATCGGATTCGATTCTCGCGCTTGAACGTCTTCATGAGGGACGGGTTTCGGTGCATGTACTGCGGAAAGACCTGCCGAATGAGTGAACTCACGTTCGACCACGTGGTCCCGCGCTCCCAGGGCGGAGTCACTCAGTGGGAGAACATTCTCTCGGCCTGTCGCGCTTGCAATGCCAGAAAAGGAAACAAGACACCTGCGCAAGCAGGCATGAACCCGCTGGGTAAAGCGTACAAGCCGCAGACGCTGCCTGTGCGCCCCGCTCGGGTCGACTACGGGAGTATCCCCGCCGAGTGGAAGGACTTTTGCGGAGGGTCCGACGCAGCGGGTCCTGAGAGTCCTGCCACCTGGACTGGCACCCCGCCGTCACTAGCGACGTAGTCAAGACGCTCGCCCCTCGAGCGCCCACCCAGGCGGAGCCCTCCACCCTATCCACCTCAGACCCCATTCACTTCAGACCCAGAACAATTATCTTTCCCTGACGGCGCGGTCGCGCCGTCAGGAACACCCGACGCAGGTTCACCCGCAATTATCATTCGCGCCGCTGGTCGACGCTCAAACTGGCAGGTACCCTGCGGGGGATGGAGACCAGGTTGTTTGGGGTGCTGCGCTGCTTCTGGGTCCTCGGAATGGCGCCGCTCGCGTTCTCGTGCGGGTCGGATGAACAGCTCCCAGACGAAGGCAAGGGCCGCAACGACACTCCCAAAGATGACGTCGTCGACGACACCCCCAAAGACGACGTCGCTGCTGCCGGGGGCGGTGGAACGGTACCGCCTCCCATCGGCGGCGGCGGAGCGTCAAACCTCCCGAACAACATGGACGCGCTGGTGGGCATGCTCTGTGAAACTGACTCAGATTGCGCCGAGGGCTTAACTTGTCTCTTGGAAAGCGCGTTCTTCTTGGATGAAGGCACCATCCCCATGGGCATGTGTACTGCGCGCTGCGAGGACGACCCAGAACTTTGCCCGTCCCTCGACGTAGAGTCTTCTTGCCTCACTGAGCAGACCGATCCCAACGATCCAGCGAGCACGGTGGGTTACTGCGTCGACCTGTGCATCGTCGGACAAAACTCGGGTTGTAACGGCGTCCTCGATCGCTATTGCCAACAACTTCAGGACGATGGTGTCGGAGCTTGCTGGCCGCGATGTTTTGACGAAGGGTCGTGCGGCCCCAACAAAGTCTGCGACGGCTCGACTGGCTCGTGTCTCGACGCCGAGCGTCCTGGGAAACAGCTCGGCGAAGTCTGCAAGACGGCGGACGACTGCAATGGCGGCATCTGCTACCTCTCTGACAAAAACGCGGGCGGCATCTGTACGGAGCAGTGCATCTTTACGCCGTTTCGCGGCGCTTGCGGCGACACGGGCGACGCTCAGACTCCACCGGAGTTTATGTGTATGCCCTCGGTCGCTGTCCTCTTGGATCAGAACGCGGCCTTCGACTTTGGCGACCTCGGCCTCTGTACGCCGCAGTGTGACGTCGACGGCGACTGCGCGGGCGGTTTCGTCTGCGTGGAACACACGGAGCAGCTCGCCACGGCGATCGGCCGAGCGGGCATGTGCCTGCAGGCGATCGTCTTCGGTGAGCCCCCCGCGGAGGGCGGCAGCGGAGGGATGGCGAACGGCGGCGCGGCAAGCGGAGGCTCTCCCAGCATCGGTGGCGCGGCAAGCGGAGGCTCTCCCAGCATCGGCGGCGCGGCAAGCGGAGGCTCTCCCAGCATCGGCGGCACGGGCGGACAGTGACCTCAGCCTGAGCGAGGGCGCCCTCCAACCAGCGCTAAACAATTTTCTCTAGCGGGCGTTACGTCAGTGGGACCGACCCGCAACCATCGCACCGACGCCATGAGAGCTTTCCTACTAGTACTGCCGATACTCCTAGCCTGCGATCCGTCAGATCCGTGCGATCCCGGCCAAGAGGAAAAACTCGGCACCTGCAAACCCTCCGCAAACCCAAGCAAGCCCGATGACTTGGGTGACGCGGAATCGCCTGCTGAAGGGATGGACGCGGGTGTGGAATCACCTGGTGAAATGATCCGTGGTGACGCGGCCGAGCCGCCCGACCTGTGTCTGGAAGACCCGTACATCACCTACAACAAGAGCTGTACCGAAGACTCAGACTGCCGTTGCGCCGCGAACGTCTGCGCACCCACGCTTAACCGTTGTGCCATTCTGAACTGCATGAAGGGCGAGCACCCGTGCCCCAAGGGCTCAAAGTGCATCGATATCTCGGCGTTTTCGCCGAACCCCGACGTCACCTCGATGTGCCGATAGTGCGGGCTTGCCGGGGCAGCTGGAGCCCACGGAACGGCTTCAAGGGTCTTTGCGGATTTGGCTAAGGCGGACGCCTAGGTTATGCTGAGGGCTCGCTTAACCTTCCGGAGACTTGAAAATGAAATTGGGCACACTGGCTACGGGCGTACTGGTTCTTGGGTTGATCGGATGCGGCAGTGACGCGAGCGACTCCGTCGGTAAGCGCGCGGACGAAGGGCACAGCGACGCCGGGAAAGCCGACAAGGGCGATAAACGTGACCGGGATGAGCCCTCTAACAAGGACGGCGGCGCTGAGGACCCAGCCAAGGAAGATGCTGGCGCTCAGGATCCGGACCCGATTGATCCGATTGAACCGCCAGGAGAAATCATCCTCCCCGACGACCTTTTGCCGGACGTCCCGCGCGACACTCCAATCGCCGATCTGACGGATGACCAGTTCGAGGAAGTGTGCGGCGCCTACCTGGAGACCGCAAAGAGTGTCGTCGAAAACATCGAAGGCGCTTGCGGGTTCAGCGCGTTGAATGACGCCCTGGAAGCGAATACCCAATCGACGGAAGAATTTCGGGAAGTGTGCAGCGAAGCGCGCCTAACCTGTGAAAGCGAAGCCAAGGCCGCGCAGGGCGCCGTGGGCCTGCTCACGTGCAACCAAGACACCACGTGCCAAGCGACCGTCGAACAGTTCAGCAGCTGCAACCAACAGATCTCCGCCATCAACGGGGGTCTGCTAGTCCCGGTTGCCGGCGTCGAGGTCCCCCCTTGTGACAAACTGACGCCCCGCATCGCACAAGCGATTCAGATCCAGGCCTTCGTTGCGCTTGCCGGCTCCCTCGGCCTGATCGAGGAAATTGGCAACGCGGATTCGCCGTGCAAAGCGATTCAAATGGAGTGCCCGGACTTCGCCGTCCCGGTGGGCGGCGTGCTGCCGTAAGGGCGGGGCGGGACTTGCCCCCGGATTAGCCACGCCCAACACAAGGGAACTCGGCTAGGCTAGCGACAACCTAGCTAGTAGCCTTAGCGCCACGACGTGACTCTCCCCCCGCCCCACTCCGCACTTCCCGTACGGGTCCCGCTCCTCGTCTCAGCACTTGAGGCATCGACCACTGGGGTCATACTGAGCGACTCTGAAGGCGCGGTTGTCTACTTGAACCTGGCCGCGTGTGAAATATTGGAGCTCGACCTTCAGCGGGCACTCGGCGTTCAACTCAGTGAACTTGCCGACGGGCACCTCGTCGCCAACGCGCCAGAAGAACACGAACTCTTGTGGAGCAGCGTACAGCTTCGGGGGCGCACGCTTGAGGTGCGCAGCCGTCTGCTTGAAAATGAAGGGCAAACCTACCGCCTCACCAATCTTCAAGACGCGACCCAACGCATCGCCACAGAGCGTTCACTTCGGGCCCGCATCTCGTTCGAAGATCTGGTTATCTCAGTTGCAACCACGTTCATCACGCTGGAACCTGACCAGGTTGATGACGCGATCGACAGCACGCTCAAGCGGATCGGCAGGGCCACCGGTGTCGATCGCGCCTACGTCTACCGGCTCGGCGCTGAAGACCTCACGCTCACCAATCTGTGGGCGCACGAGGACGACCCCAGGCCATGGAAGAACCCAGTCGTCTCTGTAGCGAGCTTTGAAGACAAGCTCCAACGCCTCGCCGGGAACGAGCCGGTTGTCTATGAGACCATCGAGCAGCTGAGTGACGGCGCGTCGCGCCCGCGCTCCAGCGTCTGCGTCCCCATGTTGCGGGGAAACACCCTCAAGGGGTTCGTTGGATTCGACGCCCTGTGGCCAGCGGAGAGCTGGCGCCCAGAAATCGTGCAGTTGCTCAAGCTCGTTGGGTTTGTGTTCGCGAGCACCATCGCTCGGCGAGAAGCCCAGCTGCGCGAGGCTGAAGCCTACGCGACCCTCGAGCAAAAGGTTGAGGAGCGCACCCGTGAACTACGTCAAAAACAAGCGCAGCTCGCCCACGCCGAAAAGATGGCGTCCCTGGGTCAGCTCGTGGCGGGCGTCGCCCACGAGGTCAACACTCCGCTCGGCGCGATCAAGAGCAACAACGACGTACTGTCCCGAGTTGCGGAACGCTTGCTCTCAACGAGCGAAGTCGACCCGGCCAAGCTACTAGCCACGGCTCGGCAGGTGCTGGGGGTCAACCACGAAGCCATCCGGCGAATCGAACGCATCGTCGGAAGCTTGCGTCAGTTCGCGCGGCTCGACCAGGCCGAGGTCGGAATAGTGAACATCCACAACAACATCGACACGACGCTCACGCTCCTCAGCCACGAGTTCAAGCACCGCATTGAAGTCACGCGCTTCTACGGGGAGCTCCCCGAAGTTGAGTGTTACCCGAACCGGCTCAATCAGGTGTTCATGAACCTGTTCGTCAATGCAACGCAAGCCATTGTAGACAAGGGGCGGATCGAGATCAGAACAAAGCGCGACGCGGAAGCTTGCGTCATCTCGATTAGCGACGATGGCGAAGGCATCGCTGCTGAAAACGTCGCCAAAATTTTTGACCCGGGTTTCACGACCAAGGGCGTCGGAGTCGGCACAGGTCTCGGTCTTTCCATCGTTCAGCGCATCGTGCAGGACCACGGCGGCACGCTCGACGTCAGCAGCGAACTCGGTAAGGGAACGACCTTTACGCTACGCCTACCTCTCAGGCTAGTACGCCCATCGGTGCCTGTTTTGGATCGCTGACGCGATTCGCCCTGGGTGTGGTGGTCTCCGTTGGGGCTGGCACGCGCGGCCTAAGCCAAGGCTCCGTTCGGAAGCCTTCAACGACTGACCAAGAGCAGCACCGCAAATAGGTTCTCCGGGTCGGTCCAAGAGGCCTCTAGATGCAGCTCAAAGTCAGCCGCGAGCGCGGCGAACTCCTCCACTGAGAACTTGTAGGAATACTCCGTACAGATCGTCTCGCCCTCGCGAAAGCGCACCGACTCACCACCCACCGCGACCCGCTGTTCACAGCGACTCACCAAGTGCATCTCAATTCTATCGCAAGCGGCGTTATACATCG
Source organism: Pseudomonadota bacterium (assembly GCA_039796375.1). Classification (GTDB taxonomy): domain Bacteria; phylum Myxococcota_A; class Polyangia; order Polyangiales; family Polyangiaceae; genus SZUA-265. The sequence goes on along the minus strand of JBDKJZ010000163.1, from coordinate 3,298 downwards.
CGTGGTGAGCGAAGGCCTCCAGCCTAAAGTCCGCAGACAGCTCTCGATTGATTCGCTGCAGCAGGTTCAGGTTAAATTGTGCGGTGACGCCAGACGCGTCATTGTAAGCGCTTTCGAGGCGGCGCCGATCTTTCTTGAGGTCGATGCCGATCAAAAGTCCGCCGCCCTGCGGAAGGCAAAGCTTGCGTATGCGTTGCAGCAGCGTACGGCGCTCCGCGGGCTCGAAGTTGCCGATGGTTGAGCCAGGAAACCAAACCACCTTCTTCGCAGGCGCCGCTAGGGTAGTCGGAATACGTAGCTCCGCCGTGAAGTCGGCGCACACTGGCGTCACTGGTAACTGCGGAAAGGCATGAGCGACGCGCGCGGCGGCGTGAAGAAGGTGCACGCGAGAGATATCCACAGGCACATAGGAGTGCGGCTCAGTCAAAGCGCGCAACAACAAGTGGGTCTTCAAGCTGCTACCGCTGCCCAGCTCAATCAGTTGGCAGTTGGATCCAAGCCTCCGAGCGATGTCCGCCGCGTGCCGCTTCAATATAGAGAGCTCGGTACGCGTTGGATAGTACTCTTTCAGGTCGCAAATCTTGTCAAAGAGGAGCGAGCCGCGCTCGTCGTAGAAGTACATGCTGGGCAAGCGCTTCGGCGCGCGCATAAGCCCGCTCACGACGTCGCTAAGGAAGTCCGCCTCCCGGGGTTGCAAGTCAAACAACTGAATTTCTCGGGCGGGTTCCATGTGTTCAGTCTTTCGCGAGCCGAATGCCGCTAAATTGCCAACGGTCTTGTGGGTAGAAGAAGTTTCGATAGCTGAACCGAATGTGATCCTTCGAGGTCACGCACGAGCCCCCTCGGAGCACCATCTGATTGATCATGAACTTGCCGTTGTATTCACCGAGCGCCCCAGGCGCAGGTCGGTACCCGGGGTACGGCGCATACGCGCTTTGAGTCCACTCCCAGGTGTCGCCCAGGCAACGGCCGACACCGCTCGACTCTCCGGCGGAGGCCTCTGTCGCGTCGGCTGCTTGTGGGTGAAACCGGAGGCCGTCGACGAGCTGCCCGTAGCGGGACACAGCAGGGGTTCGGCGCGCAGCCACCTCCCATTCTGCTTCGCGAGCTAAGCGAGCGCCTGCCCAGCGGGCAAAAGCGTCCGCCTCATAGAAGCTGACGTGGCACACCGGTTCTGAAAGGCGCAGCTCACGCTCGCCGTGCAAGGTGTACTCGGAGCGCTCTCTGGCGTCGCCCCGCCAATACAGCGGCTTGTCCCAACCCTGGCTACGAGCTGTCGAGTAGCCCGCGTCTAACCACAGCTCAGCGCGCCAGTAACCTTCGTCTTGGATGAACTCGGCAAACTCGGCGTTGGTGACTACCCGGCTGGCTACCGAAAACGGCTGGAGGAATGTCTGGTGAACAGGGCCTTCATTGTCATAAGAAAATCCGGCTCCCTGATGACCGATGTTGAACAACCCGCCGTCGAAATGGTTGAACGTAATAGGACGCGCTCCGGGCAACGCCGAAGTCGAAGCCTGTCGTTCAGGCAGGAACACGGGTGCCAGCGCGCTGCGGGAAAAGAGGTGCTTTATATCTGTTAGAAGCAACTCTTGATGTTGCTGCTCGTGGTGACAACCCAGCTCAGTTCGCTTGCCAATCTCTGTCGCCACTGCCGGGTCCCCAGCGTCCGCGACTCTGATCAAGTCCTGAACCCGCTGATCAACTTGTGTCCGATAGTCATGAACAGTGGTCAAACTGGGCCGCGACAAGAGCCCCCGCTCGCTGCGCAGTTGCCGCTCGCCCACGGCGTTATAGTAAGAGTTAAACAGGTACCCGAACTTGGGATGATACTCTCGAAACTTTGGCTCGAACGGCTCAAGCACGAATTTTTCGAAGAACCAAGTGGTGTGCGCCAGGTGCCACTTGGCGGGACTCGCGTCGGGCATCGACTGAGCTTCGAAGTCCCCGGGCTCTAGCGGCGCGACCAGTGCACTCGTAAACGCGCGAACGCGACGGAAGAATTCAGAGATCGGCAGATCGTTTCCAGGCACGCAGTGTGTCGTGGGGCAACCCAAGCAGCGCCGCAATGGGTCAAAGGCATGAGTGCTCCCCTTTGATCGGGCACTTGGTGTCCGCGCCGCTACTTCCTGCCGCACCATTGACAATAAACTGCAAGGGCGACGCGGAATCGACGGTGGGGCAAACAGTCATCGGGCGGTCAGTCGTGGCGAAGCAAGTCGCCAAACACCACGTACTCACCGTCTTTGCGGTTTGGGCCGGGTGCATCGTACAGAACCAACCAACTGGGCTCGCCGCCCGACAATTCGGGGGGTAGGTTGCAGATGGCCTCAGCCCGGTCGGTACCTTGCCCGTGGGGCAGCTCAGCCGACTGAACCAGCGCCGATTCAAAGGTCACGGGGTCGCGGTTGGCGGCCAACATTGCCCGAGCGCCTGGCCATTTGAATACCCGGATATCGCCGTTGAGCACCATCGTCGGGCCGGCCAGAATGTAGAGGTCATTGCCGCAAAAATGCAGATCCCTAACGCCCAGTCCGTCCAGCTGCAGGAAGTGCTTGCGCAGCAGGGTTCCGCTGTCATCCAGCGGCACCAGACGCAACTGATCGGCGCGGGCCTCAACCGCGATCTCGAGCAGCCCCGACCAGCCACGCAGCACCGGACCCCGCAGGCCAAGAAACAGCCGGTGCCCGTCTACAGCGAGGCCTTCAACATCGAAGCCGTTGTCTTTGCCAGGGATTCGCATGTACGGCCCGAAGTGGGGGTCATCTGCGAGCGCGCGGGTGAGCTGGTTGTCTTTGGAATCACCCTTGAGGCGCAGTGCACGCCGTCCGTCTGTTGCGACGCGCACCAAACCAGGTTCGCCGCTGTCATCCGCCTCGATCGGCAGACAGGCCAACAAGCGCCGGTTGCCGTCCAGCGACACTTTCGCCAACCGCTTGGCATTGTTCGCGTTGTCCATTTCCGGCTTCGCGTTCTTGCGTTTGAGGCCATGGGAGCCCACCACCCAAAGGTAGCCGCCTGCCGCCGCCATACCTTCCAGGTCTGCTTCTTCGCCAGCCGCGCCGGGCAAATCCAAAAGATCAGCAAGCGGGAAGTCACGAACCTCGCCAAAGCGCAGTCTTTCTGCCCCAACGGGATCAAGCCGCCGCAAGCGATCCACGCCGCAGGCTTCGTCTCCAGCCACCCATAGCCAACTGCCGGTGAAGGCTGCGCCAGAGAGGTTGGCGTGAACCAAGGCACCAGGCACGAACTCCAGGCGCACTGCATTGGCACTACGGTTCGAGGGCATGATTAGAAA
>JBDKJZ010000162.1:0-10033 GCA_039796375.1 Pseudomonadota bacterium | reverse complement strand
CCACGCCTTGCCCAAGCTGTTCAGCACCGTGGTCAGCACGCCGAACAGCGCGAACGCCCCTAGACCGAGCGCCAAAATTCGCATCGCGTCCGAGCCGAGCTCCGCGAACTGCGCGGGGAACACGAGCCGCAACAAGTGACTGCTGAGCCCCGCGTTGGCTGTGACCGCGAGGCCTGCGGTGAGCAACGCGAGGCGCATGCCCTCGCGCACATAACGCCCGATCGCGACGCGGTCGTTCGCGCGATCGGCCTTCGCTAACATCGGAAACAGGATGAACGTGATAGCGATGAGCAGCTGGTAGGGGAGGAAGCCAAACAGCTGCGCGGCGTTGTAGGCGCCGACCAACCTGTCGGCGGCTTCAGGGAGCAGGCCTTCTCGGGCGGCCGCGCGCGTCGCGAACGCACGCAGCGTGTTGGTGTCCGCCTGCAGCAGCAGGTTGAGGATGACCTGCGACGCGAGCAGTGGGAGCAAGAACGCGACGTGCCGGGCGGTACGCAGGCGCCACGCCGCGGACGTATCACGTGGTTGCTCGCCGCTGACCGCGGTTGAGCGCAAAGACTTCCGGACGGCAAACGCGGTGACTGAGAACATTAGGAGGACCACGCCGGCGAAGGCCCAGCTGGCCCCCTCGACTGCGCGCGTCGTCCCAGCTTTGAGTAGCCACCACGCGCCCAGCAGCAAGCCCAGGGTGCGCAGGGTCGCGGCCAGCGCGTCGAGCGCCGCCTGGAGCAAGAAGCGGCGCTGTCCGTTAAGGATCCCGACCAGCGGGGCATACAAGCCGTAGAACAACACCACGAGGCTCAAGATGCGTAGCGTCGGCACCAAGTACTCGGAGCCTAGCGCCGTGCCGACTAGCGGCGCGAGAACGTAGAACGCCGCAGCCGTGACCGACGCGAGCACCGCGTGGACGAGCAGCGCGCTTCTCAGCGCGGCGGGGCGCTCAGCTTCCGGGGCGCGGCTAACGGACCAGCTCATGCCTTGAACACCCGCCGAGACCAGCGGGTTGTAGGTGATGCTGGCCGGGGACAACGCGCCGCGCAGCGCGCCATAGCCATCCTGCAAGAGCCAGCTGAGTCCGATTTGCTGCACCAACCCGAGACCCATGAAGTACAGCTTCGCCGCGGACAGGGCTAATCCCCCCCGGCCGGCGTGGGTGGCTTCGGCCTTGCGGTGCCCACTTTCGGTCAGGGAGGCGCTCGGGGACGCATCGGTCTCGGTGGCCGTCACGGCGCGAGCTATCGCACTGCTCGGGGCAGGGGGTCAACCCGCTGTCGGAGCGAGCTCATCTAAGCCGCGTAGGATGAACGAGTGGGGCGCGGGGAGTCGCCCGGCCCGCGCGCTCGAAGTCTCAGTGGCCCTGGCCCGGGTAGCCAAGCCGCTGACAGAGGAATCTCCGGCAAGTTGGGTGTGTGCCGAATTGGGCTAGGGCGCCGCCAGGACTTCTGCGGCGCGGGGTTAGCTGGTACGTCGAGTGCCCGACCCAGGTCGGCGAGGGCAGTGCCAGATCGCGACTCAGGAGTCGTCGGGAAGCGCGATTATTGGCTTTCCGGTGGGGCGGCGGTCTTGAAATGTACAGTTCGCTGGCGCGCGTGTGCATTCGGGTTCTGCTCAAGCTGTGGGAGCGCAACCCACCGGGGCCCAGTCGCGCTGAACGAAGACGCACCGATCGCCGGGCAATTTTCGGGCGTCGCTCGCGAAATCGTGTTCGATTGACGGCGGCACCTGCTAAGTTTCAATTCAGTCATGGCGTCTACGGCACCCGGCCCCCGCGATAGCCAGCAGCCATCGAACTCGATGCGGCCGCTGGAAACCGATCGCCAGACGGTGGAGCTGGTGACGGTAGACGCGAGCGGCGTCGTCCGCGAGGGACCAGTAGACCAGCCTGGCGCTGCTATCGGCCTGACGTTTGCGCGCCTGCGTGACGAATTCGGAGAGCGGCTCACACCTGAGCTGCAGGTCCGGGTTGTACTTGAAGTGCTTCGAGCGCTTCAGCCCGTGCACACGAATTTGCTTCGCCCCCCTCAGCAGCGTTGTCACGGCACGCTGCACCCAGGTTGCATCGTACTCAATGATGAGGGTACGCTCAGTTTGTTTTGGCAACCCATGACGCGCCCTTCGGAGCAAGAGCGCCCCTACCTTGCGCCAGAAGTGCGAGGTGGCTCAGAGCCGGATCAGCAAGCGGACCTCTACTCGGTCGGGCTCATGCTCTACGAGGCAGTGACGGGACGGCGAGTCACAAGCGCGGCTCCCGATAGAAACTTGCCGACCATCGCGCCCTGGGCCGAGCCGCTGCTCGACGTGGCGATCGAGGCACTGTATCGACTGCCGCGCCGGCGCTGGGCTTCCGCCCTCGCGTTCGCTGAGGGGATCACTGCCGTGGCGGGTTCGCGCGTCGCGTCGCGTAGTGCGTTGGCTGAGCTGGTTCAGGCGGTCGCGAGTCCGGCTATCACCGAAGCGCCTGACAGCGGCAAGCGCGCCGTGTCGTCCCCTGACGCGCTCGCACCGTCCAGCGTAGGTTCGGTTAGTGCAGGTTCGGGCAGCTCTTCGACGTCCAGTTCCGCGGCGTCGATTAGCGGTGAGCTGGTGGCTGTCGCGGAGCCGTCGGTGTCTCCGCCCGCCCGGTGGGTGCCGCCGCCCCGCCACTCAGGAATGTGGTTCTCGGCGCGCCGAACGCCCGGCTTTGCCTGGGTCGGGCTGTCTGTTGCCGCCGTATTGTGCGCGTTGCTGATTGGCTTTCGTCTAGGCACCCAGACCGAGCAGGTACCCATCGTGACCGCGATCGGTCTCAGCAACGAGTGGCAAGCGGAGGGAGCTCAGGTCGCGGGGTCCGGGACCCACGCCAGCGCCGGCGATACGCTGCCCGCGGGGGCTCACACGCCGACGCCGACGCCGTTGAATCGGGCTCCGTCGGTGCCCCCGCAACTCACAGCGCCGCCCGTGGCGGCTGCTGAACAGCCTGCCGGCAACCGCGCGGCGCGCGCAGCGAACAGTCCTTCCGTCGGTGCAGATAGCTCATTCCGCGCATCGGACGGCGCTTCCCGCGCATCGGACGGTACTGAGTCTCTGAAACCGCCAATCCCCGCCGCGTCGAAAACGGGGCGGGGAAGCTACGACCCCGAGGGGATCTAGGCACCCACCATGGCCCGTTTTCTCGCGCTTGGCGCTCAGAAGCGGTGGAGCCGCTCGGCGCTCCTGTTTCTGGCCCTGGGGGCGCTCTCGCCCAGCGCTTTCGCCGAGGGGGACGTCTATTCGACCGGTGCGGATCCTCTGACGGCGACCGCCGTTCAGAACGAGCAAGCGCAGGCGCGGTTCGTGCGCGGCAAACAGCAGTTCGAAGCGGGCGATTACGCCGCCGCGCTGGTTGAGTTCGACGCTGCGCGTGCGATCGTAGCCAGCCCGAATGCGCGGCTCTATCGGGCCCGCTGCTTGCAGCAACTCGGCCGGCTCGTGGAAGGCTATAACGAGTTTGGCGCCACTTGGGTCGACGCTCAGGAGCTGTCCAGGCATGAAGCCCGGTATCAACGCACCGCTGAGAGCGCACAGGTCGAGCGCGCCGAAATCGGCGCCCGCTTGGCTTTCGTGCGCCTCAGCGTGCTGAACGCTGGTCCGAGCACCCTAGTCGCCGTGAACGGTGAACAACTGCGCCGGAGCGCCTGGGGTGAGCCAGTGCCGCTATTGGCGGGGCCCGTGGAGTTACGAGTCATGACACCTGGTGCCGGTCGGACGCAGGAAAAGTCCGTGCTCGTCGCTTCAGGCGAGACACTTGAGGTCACGTTCGATTTAGCCGAGTCGTCCCCCCATCCAGAACCACCGGTCGCGGCACCAGCGGCGCGCCCACGCGAGCGCGCGTCGCTTCGTCCTTACTCGTACGCTTCGGCGGGAGTGGGGGTTTTGGGGGCTTCGATGTTCACGGTTTTCGGCTTGATGGCGAAGAACAGCCATCAGCAGCTGGAGGCCCGCTGTCCCCGCGGCAGCTGTCCAGCCGGCGAACTTGGTACGGCGGATGCCGGCGCGACCCAGCAACTGCTAGCGAACGTTGGGCTCGCGGCTGGGATCCTCGGCCTCTCTGGAGGCGTGACGTTGTTCGTTCTTGAGCCGAGCGGCGAGCGGACCCGCGGGCTCAACGAGCCCCAGCTTAGCGTCGCGGTGTCGCTGGACCGCGTCGTGATCCGGGGGCGACTGTGATGGCGCGGGTTGGGCGAGCGCCGCTGCAGGTCGCGCTCGCTGTCGTAGCGCTCGGGTGCAGCTACGACTTCGAACGATTTCAGGAAGAGTCACTATCGACGAAAGACGCGGGCCGACGGGATGCATCGGTGACTCCACCGTCGCAGACCGCCGCGGGCGATGCGGAGTCTGGCGGCGGTAGTTCCGGGCAGTCGCTTGCTGACGCTTCCGGCCCAAGCGGAATGCTCGACGCGTCCGATCCTGTTCAAGGTTCGCGTCCCGACTCTGGTGTTTCCACCGCGGACGCGTCTGCCGGGGGCGCTCCGAACTCGGGCGTCGCGGCGTCCGGCTGCACGGAGCTGACCGCGCGCTGCGGGGGGGCTGAGGCCTCCTGTGTCGCGACCTGCGACTCGACCGAACTCAGCTGCTCAGCCATGTGCACGAAGAACAAGTGTCGGAAAGACTGCGAAACCCAGGCCAGCGAGTGTGAAGCTACCTGTAGCTCTCAGTGCAGTCAGTGTTTCTTGGAAGCGCAAACTTTGCTGGCACCTTGCGCTGCGGCCTGCCGTTGAAGGGTACGGCGCCTTCTGTCTGAAACTAGCGGCGCCCGAGTGCGCTCACGTGTAGCCTGGCGGCTATGGCTGAGGTCAAAGCGCCCGGGCTGAGCAGCGCGGAACACTTAGAGATCCCTCGGTTGGGGACGCTGGTGGCACAGGGCGGCTATACCTGGGCGAAGTTTGCACACGAGAAACGGGTCCCCGCGGGAGAGTGCGTCGTCACTGAGGGGGCCCTCGACCGCGCGATGTATTGGATAATCAGGGGCACCGCCGAGATCCTCCAGGGTCAAGTCGCGCTCGGAGAGTTACAGGTGGGTGCCCACTTCGGCGAGCTGGGGCTTCTCTCCGAGCGCCCTCGGGCGGCGTCGGTCTACGCGAAGACCGAGCTGACGCTGCTTGAGCTGTCCGTCGCGGAGTATCATCGCCTCGTTTCGGAAGAGCCGCAGGTCGCCGTGGCCCTCTTGGAGGCGGTGGTCGGCGGGGTTGGTGACCGCTTGGCTGAGATGACCCACAGCTTCAAGAACCTGCTCGCAGAGCGCTCTTTGCCGCGGCGCCGGCAGTTGACGATTCAGCTCGGCGCTCCCGCGGCTGCAGCTCCGGCCAAGACACTAATTGTGTCGCTTGGGACTCGCGTCAGCGAGTTGTTGCCGGAGTTCGTGGACAACCAGCGTGTCGTCGCGGGCCTAATCAATCGCAAAGCGGTAGCGCTGAACACGCGGCTGTCCTCTGACTGCGTGCTCTCGCCGCTGCTGGACACGGAGCTCGAAGGGCAGCGCATTTATCGCATGAGCCTGGGTCTGCTGCTGCTAGAAGCCTCCACCCGGGTTCCGGGACTCGAGCGCGTGCGCTTGTCGAACTCTGTCGGCCTCGGGCAACGCCTGGACTTGGGGGTGCTTAGTCTCGGGCAAGCCGCCACGCTCTCAGCGGAGCTGGAGCGCCAGATGCATCTGCTCGCGGCCGCGGATCAAGAACTCCGCGAGGAGTGGTGGACAGTGGACGAAGCTCGCTCCCACTTCGAGGCTGCAGGTTGGCCTGACATCGCCGAGTTGCTCACGACCTGGCGCGATCCCGCGGTGCCACTTGTGAGCTACGGTTCCCTCTACACCCTTCGACTCGGGCCGTTATTGCCGCGCACTTCGCAGCTCTCGGGGTTTCAGATCGTGCCCTCCGGGACCCAGCTGGTGCTCGCCTACGGCGCTACACGCGAAGATGCGTCCCCTCCCGAGAGTGACGACACGCGGCGCGCTCTGACTGCCGCGCGCCAGAGCAAGAAGATGACTCGCAACACCGACGCTTGGCTCAAGGGACTCCAGGTCACGAGCGTCGGCGCCTTCAATGCTGCATGTATACGGGGCGAAGTGGACGAGCTCATCGCCGTCAGTGAGGGGTTCCACGAGAAACACTTGGGTACCATTGCCGACCGCATTCGGGGACTAGGGCGAAGAGCGCGAGTGGTCACCATCGCCGGACCCTCATCTTCCGGCAAGAGCACCTTCATCAAGCGCCTGCGAGTACAGCTGAGGGTCAACGGGATCCGTCCGGTCCAGCTCTCGCTGGACGACTACTACACCGATCGGGAGCACACCCCGCGAGACGAATCTGGCGACTACGACTTCGAAGCGCTTAGCGCGCTGAAACTCGACCTGCTTCGAGACCACGTGGCGCGCCTGCTTGCGGGTGAATGCGTTCGGAGTGCCCGTTATGACTTCGTCAGCGGACGCAGTTTTCAGGACGGCGGACAGGCCCTGCAGCTCGGGGAGCGCGGGGTGTTACTACTAGAAGGCATCCATGGTCTCAACCCCGGGCTGTTACCGGACCTGTCGCAGCAAGAGGTGTTTCGGGTATTCGTTTGTCCCTTGGCTCAGCTGCCTTTCGATCGCCTCGCCCGGGTCCACGGCTCTGACGTACGCCTGCTGCGACGGATCGTGCGCGATCGTCACACGCGGGGGATCAACGCCGGTGACAACATTACGCGCTGGACATCGGTTCGCCGCGGTGAGCGCCGTTGGATCTTCCCGTTCCAGGACTGCGCGGATGCCACGTTCGATACGTCGCTGCCCTATGAGATGGGTGTCCTGAAGGTCTACGCCGAGCGCTATTTACTCGAAGTACCCACGGACCACCCGGCTCATACGGCGGCATTCCGGTTGCTCAGGCTGCTGGACCGCTTCGTCGCCATCTATCCGGACCGCGTCCCCCCGAACTCGCTGCTGCGCGAGTTCATCGGGGGGAGCCTCGCTTGAGGTCGCGCGGCTGTCCGATCGATTTAGAGCCTCAGAGCCTCAGAGCGCAAAACAGTAGAATAAGCCGCTGCCGGGCGTACTGATGCCTTCCTCGTGGCAGCCGCTATTTTCGTGTTCGGAGTTCCAGCCGTTGATCCCAGGGCGGTTCCCACCCATGCCATCCAGGTGTCCAACCATCGCTCGGTCGGCGTCGGAGTTAGAGGTCCAGTCCATGCAGGTGAACCCTGTGGCGACCGTGCCGTCCTCATTGCTGCCTGTGATGACGTCGTGCTGCGGTCTAGCGTAGGCTTGTTTGTCTTCGGTGACGCCGAACACCGCGGCGTCGCCGACGCGCCCAGCTAGGCCATTCGTCGTGTGGAGGGCAGCCAGGTCCATACCCACTAGGCTGCCGTTGGCGTTGTACCAAGGACCTTGCCCGATGCGGTCAGCGGCGTTCTCAGCGCTCGTGCTCAAGTAGGCCCGCCAAGTGAACTTCGAGCCGACCGCGGCCGCCAGCTTCTGACAATGGGCGTCAGCCCCGACTAGGCCCCCAAGGTTGCCCTGTCCTTTGACGCCAGGGGCGGACATGCCATCGCGCGCGATCCCGTAGCTCGTCACAAAGAAGCTCATCGACTTGTCGGCGGGATCGCGTCCAGCCATGCCGCCGGCTCCGCCTGCGGGCGCTTCCCCTCCCGTACCACCGGCCGCCGAAGGTTCCGTCCCCCCGCTTCCGCCGTCGGCCGGGGGGGCACCGCCTGTTGCTTGCCCTCCGGTGCTTTGTCCCCCTGCAGTACCCTGCCCACCCACGCCGCCAGCGGGGCCTCCGCCGCCCCCCGGCGCGCCGCCGGTCGACCCGCTACTGGTAGGAGCTGGCCCGGTTCCCGGAGCGCCAGCACTCGAGTCAACGTCCCCGCCTGCCCCTCCGCCGCCGGGCGAGGCGGCCGGATCGCTGGAGCAGGCCCACAGGCTTGTGGTCGCGACGGTGAGGGCGATAGGGCCAAGCTTTAGGCGAGTAGTGAAGCGCATGTGGGAATAGTCACCGTCTTGTAGTCTGGGCAGTCACAAAACTTGCTAGTAGCGGGGCGTGACGGCTGTTTTTGAGCCGTCCGGGGGTGGCGCTCGGGTATTTGCATCCGGCGCAGCTCGTCTAAGGACAGCTTGTGCCGCCGTCGCACTCGACGGGAGCGCACTCGTTACCGTCGCAGGCGCCGCTGGGACAAGGGGAGTCATCCCAAGCCGTGCCGGAGGTGTTGCAAGTGTCGAGGCTGCCGCCTGCGCACAGAGTGTCACCGGGGGTGCAGATGACGGCTGCGCATGAACTCGGGTTGGCGCAGACACCGCTGGGACAAGGGGAGTCATCCCAAGCGGTGCCTGAGGCATTGCAAGTGTCGAGGCTGCCGCCGGTGCACTCGGTGTCACCGGGGGTGCAGATGACGGCTGCGCACGAATTCGGGTTGGCGCAGACACCGCCGCCACAAGCGGACTCAGTCCAGGCGGTGCCGGAAGCGTTGCAGGTTGCTAGGGTGCCGCCGGTGCACTCGGTGTCACCGGGGGTGCAGATGACAGCTGCGCAGTCGGTCGCGCTGGCGCACACGCCGCTGTCGCAAGCGGCGTTGGTCGAAGCGGTGCCGGAAGCGTTGCAGGTTGTGAGGGTTCCGCCCGCGCAACTGGTGGTGTTCGCGCTGCAGACGACCGGGACGCAATCGGTTCCCCCAGCGTTGCACAGCCCGCTGTCGCAGGCGACCGGCGCTAGAGTGCCGCTGCCCGTTCCGTTGCATTGAGTGCTTTCACCAGCGGTGCACGTGGTCGCGTTGGGAACGCACTCGGTATTGCACTTTTTCCCAGCGGCGTTGCAGGCTCCGGGGTTGCAGGTCGTTTCAGTGATAGCGCTGCCCGTTGAGTTGCACTTATGCAGCGTGCTACCCACGCACGTCGCTGAGTTGGCCACGCAAAAGTCGCAGTGACCAGCGTTCGCGTTGCAAGTTCCAGCCGCGCAGGTCTGAGGATTGACAAAGCCACTGCCGTTCACGCACTCGCTCAGCACATCACCGTCGCACTGATACGACCCCTGAACGCAGGTGTTGCATTTCTCCCCAGCGGCGTCGCACAAGATTTGCTCGCCGCACTCAGCCTTGGTCACGTAGCCGCTGCCGTCAGACTTGCACTCGTTGAGGTCGCCGTTGTCGCACTGGTAGCTGCCCGGAACGCAGAGGTTGCACTTGCCCCCGGCGGCATCGCAGAACATCGCGGAGCACTCCTGAACCCAGGCGTAAGCGCTCCCATCCGACTCACACTGGTTCAGGTCTCCGCCTGCGCACTGGTACGTGTCAGGGATGCAAGCGTCGCACTCTTTGCCGTCAACGTCGCACAGGGCTGCGCTAGCGCAGGTCGCGGAGGTCTCGAACCCCAGGCCGTCCAGCTTGCAGACCTGCAAGTTAGCCCCACTGCACTTGTATTCACCTTGTGCGCAGGTGCGGCAGGTTTCGGCACTGGCGTCACAAAGGGCTTCGGACGTGCAGGTTTGTTCCGTGACAAAACCGCTGCCGTCCTCGGCACACCGCTGCAGTTGAACGCCCGTGCACCGGACCTCACCCGGGACACACTCCAGGCAGTCGCCCGCCGTCTCGCTGCACTGGGCGGCGGAACCGCAGTTAGTGACCGCGTCAAACCCGTTCAACGACGCCTTGCAAACTTGCAGTTCTGAGCCAGCACAGCGATATTCGTTGGCCGAACATGTGCGCCCCTCGCAGGCCCCGCCTGCGGCGTTGCACAGGGCGGCGGAGTCGCAGGTCTCGACCGTTTCTTCGGTCAGTCGATCCCCCGCGCAACGCTTAAGCGCCGCCCCATCGCAGCGCCAAGCATTGGCCGTTTCACAAGCGAGGCACGCTTCGTTGGCTTCGCTGCAGAGGTCTGCATTACCGCAAGCCTCAACCTGGGTTTCCAGCGATTGGTCACCAGAGCACCGCAGCAAGTTCGCCCCGTCGCACCGGAATTCTCCAGGCGGGGCGCACTTAAAGCACGTGCCGGCGAGCGGCGTCGCGCTGCAAAGACCTGCGCCGCAGACGTCAATCTCCGCGTCTACCTGGCCGT
>JBDKJZ010000161.1:0-10078 GCA_039796375.1 Pseudomonadota bacterium | reverse complement strand
AGTCGAACAACCCCTCTAGAGCCTCGCGGCACGCCAAATGCTCCGGAGCGGCGCTCAACACCTCACTATAAGCTCCAATCGCTAGGTCGACCTGCCCCAGCTGATACTGGCGCACCTGCCCGAGTCGGTACTTAAAGTCGAGGATCTCCTCCGGGGTATCTCCGACTTCAGCCTGCCGCTCAAGCACTCCGACCAACTCCTCCCAGCGTTCAGCCTCCACGAACAGGAGGTCGAGCGCGCGCAAGGCTTGGTGGTTCTCGGGCGCTGCTTCTAGGACTTCGCGGTACCGGGCGACCGCATTCTCAAGGTCCTCAAGTTGTACCTGGTAGATCTGCGCGACGCGCAAACCCAGCTCAACCCGGGCCTCCGGCTCCTCCAGCTTCTCCAACTCTGAGGCATATAGTTGAGCCACCTCCGGCCACCTCGATAGTCCCATCGCGAGACGCTCTAGCGAAGCCAAGGTGTCTTCATTCCGCGGATCAACAGAGATCGCGCGAGCATAAGAATCAAAGGCCCTAGCGTAAGCCCCGAGACTCTCCTCGTAGAGCACCGCTATGCGGTGAAATAACTCTACTCTAGCGAACGCGTCAACCGTATGCCTGACCTGCACCTCAAGAGCGCCTATGAGTTTTTCGAACTCACCGGTAGCTTCGTACACCGGCTCAAGCACCGTGGCCGCGGCCATTGCTTCCACGGACCCATTCTGGATCCCCTCAAGCGCAGCTAGGGTGGGAGAGTGAGAGGGCTGCGTATTCAGAATCTCTCGATAGAGTTCGACCGCGCGCGGAACGTCCTCCAGGCGCGCCTCGTAGAGTTCAGCTATGCGGTATCGATAGCTGATGGCTTCTTCGGCGTGTGCTGTCAGGTCCGCCTCTTGAGTGAGCACGCTCAACAGCTCTGCCCAGTTTTCTGTCACCAGGTACAGAGCGTCCAGCCGCCCCAATGCCTCAAGATCATCGGGATCCAGTTCCAGTACACGCTGATAGGTATCGGTCGCCTTCTTCAGATCCTTCAGCTCCCCTTCGTACACAGAGCCCATCTGATAGAAGATCACCTTCTTCTCGTCAGGGTCTAGCACCAAGTCGGCCTTCTTCGACTGCACGTCCAGAAGCTCAACCCAGCGCTCGAGCCCCAGGTAAAGCTCAATCAGCGCATCCACACTGCGGATATCTTCCTGATCACGCTCAAGGACCTTGTGATACACCGCTATCGCGTTCAGCGGCTGGTGCAGGATATCCTGTTCGATCGTAGCTGCCTGATACAGCGCCTGCTTTTGACTATCCAGATCACCAAGGATGTCGGCTTTGCGCTGCAGGATCAGCGAAGTGTCCGCGAAGCGCTCAGACTCGTGGAACAGACGCTGTAGAGCCTCGGCCGCGTCTAGACTCACCGGATCAATCGCCAGCACCTTACGATACAGCTCGATCGCTCGATCAACGTCCCCGAGGTGATTCTCGACGGTCAGCGCCGCCGACATGTACAGGTGACTACCGAGTTCGGGTTCCTCCTGCCGGGCTGCGAGCGTCTCGAAGTTGGCGGCCAGGTCCTCGAAGCGCCCCGTGGCCCGCGCTAGACGCGCCAACGCGTCTTCTGTCGGTTCATTCGAGGGGTCCACCGCGAGCGCTCTACAATAGCTATCGAACGCAGAGTTGGAATCGCCGCCGGCGTCCTCATAGAGGGCAGCAATTTGGTGGAGCAGCGCGACCTTGTTACTGGGATCATCTTCGCGGCGCTCCTGCACCTCATAGACCCCGATCAACTTCTGGTAGTTGCCCTGGTCGCGATAGAGCGGCTCCAAGATCTCGGCGATCATTAGCTCGTTTTTCGGCTCTCGCCCGAGCCTCTCAAGCGCCCCGATTGCCCGGTCGTTCATTGGGTCTCGTTCGAGGACTTGCCTGTATCCGTCGACCGCCGCCTGGGTGTCACCCATGCTCTGCTCGCGAAGCGCCGCCAGTCGCAGCATGAGACCCAGTCGCGTGTCTTCAGACTCCTCCAATGCCAGCTGGGCAGAGAGGTTCTCGGCCAGGTCCTCCCAACGCTCTTGCGTCGAATAGAGCTTGTCCAAAGCGCCCAGCGCGACGCTGCTCGTGGGTTGGAAGCCAAGGACCTCCTGGTAGGCGGCAATCGCCAGAACGGGCTGCTTCAGCTCGTCCTCTAGGACCTGCGCCATTTCGCTGTAAAGCAGCTCACGCTCTGCGTCCTCGCGACTCAAGTCGATGCGCTTGCGGTAGACAGCAACCAGATCTTTCCAGCGCCCCGCCCCCCGAAACAGCGAGTCAAGCGCTTGGAGTACACGGGAATCTCCCGGATCTAACTCCAACAGATGCTCGTAACTGCCAGCAGCTTCATCCACTTCACCTCGCCGCTCCTGAATGGCCGCGAGTCGCAACCAGTACTCGCGCTTCAACGCAGCGTCTTCAAGGCCCCCAGCAATTTGATCGTAGAGTTCCTCAAGCTGCTCCCATGCTTTCGCGCGCTCCGCAAAGCGCTCGAGCTCTTCGCGAGCCTCGGCGAGGGTTGGATCCGCTTTGACCGCTCGGGCCTGCGCATTGAAGGCGCGAACTGGATCCCCCAATTGGGTAGCAGCGTTGATGGCAATCTTGCGCAGCAGCGCGACTCTGTCGTCGACGTCTACCGCGCTCTTGACGAGTATCTCCAGCGCGTCGAGCAGTTTTTCCCACTCGCCAGAAATTTCGTAGATGTTTTCGAGAATAGCCGCCGCTTCGGCGCAAAGCGCCCCGTCGAGCATCGCCTCAAGCGCGGCCCTCGCACCCGCGTGGTCGTGGCTGAGTGCCAGGATCTCCCGATAGTTCTCTAGCGCTACCTCCGCGTGCTTGAGGTGCTTTTCTTCCACCTGTGCGAGTCGGTACTTGAGTTCGAGCACCAAGTGCTCGGATCCTTCAAGCTCGATCCGACGCTGCAAGACTTCCGCGTAGGGCGCCCACTGCTTGGTTCTGCTGTACAGGTCATCAAGTGACGCCAGCGCTGCCGAATCGCCGCTGTCCTCCGCAAGCACCTTCTGGAAGGTCGTGATCGCGTCGGCCGGCCTCTCGAGCTTGCGATCATAGAGCGTTGCGATTTCGAAGAGGATCTCCTTACGCCGCGTCGGATCGTTCGTCAGTGCCGCTCGACGTTCGTAAACATCTAGCAGGTCTTTCGGGCGGTCCGCCTGAATGTAGAGGTTCTCGAGCGCCTCTAGAGCCTGCTCATTCTCGGGCTCATCCGCACAAACGGCGGTGTAATGCACCAGCGCAGCGTCAACATCGCCGACTTCCTCAACCAGAATCCGACCCAGACGAAGTCGGAGGGGCGTACTCGACGAGGGCTCAGCCTCTATCGCCGCTTGGTAGGCAGCCACCAGTCGCTCCCAGCTACCAATCAGCTTCGCTGCGTTCTCGACATCTGCCTGTGACTGCAGGTCACTGGGTGCGAGCTGAAAAGCCTGAAGCAGTCGTTCGAACGCCTTGGGCTTATCGCTAGCCCTCCCCAGATAGAGTTCAGCTACTTGTCGGAGCAGGTCCAACTTCTCCGCAGGGTCGTCAACGTGCAGAAGCTTGACTTCAATTGCTGTGCTCAAGCCCTTGGCGTTGTTAGCAGCGTCATATATTGGGATGAGCCGATTCGCCGCATCCGCGTTCGTCTCGTCGATAGAAAGCACTTTCTCATAGGCGCGCGCAGCTCGGTCGGGTTTGCCCTTCTGGGTCATCCACAACTCGGCGATCTTGAACAACATCCCAATTCGTTGTTCATCCGTCTCCGCTTTGGATTCATTCGTCTCTAAGATTCGAATAAATTCGTCCCACCGATCGGTCTGAGCGTAGAACATCTCCAGCTCATCCCAGCGTCCCAAAGCAAGGTAGCGCTTCTTCAGCTGCTCTTGGTTCCTGCGGTCTTCGGGATCCAAAGCCAGAAGAATCCGATAGGCCTCGACGGCACGCGCATCGTCTTTCAAGCGGTCGCCGACAACCTGGCCCAACTTCTGCAGCTGCTTCTTTTTTTCTTCAATATCATCGGTGAACTCAGCCAGGCGTTCAAGCACGTCGGCCAGCTGCTCGTAGTTTCGATCTCGCTCAAACAGAAGAGCCAGTGCACCAAGGGCGTCAATATCGTTCGGCTCTGCTTCGAGAACCACGGTCCATAGGCCGACACAGACGTCAGGCTTCTTGATCCGGTCACTGCCTAAAAGCGCAATCTGTTTGTACAAAGCGATCTTCGCGGGCCCTTCTAGGCTCGTGGCTTCGGTCTGCATCAGCCCGATCAGTTTTTCCCAGTCCCGGCGCTTCTCGTAAGAGTCACGCAAGAAGGCAAGCGCTACTGCGTTCCCAGAATCGATAGCAAGAATCGCTTCATAGGACTTCGCCGCCTCCGCCTGGTTCTTAAACTTCGACGTGTATAGGTCGGCGGCTTTGAGATAGCATGCCACCTTCTCTTCGGACGGGGGCAGGGCCTCGGCTAACGCAACGAGAGCCTTCACGTAGTCGTTTGGGCGCCCGTCTTCGAGCGACGCGACGCTGGCTCTGAGCGCTGCCAATTGCTCCTCGGTGACCGCAGAGGGTCCCTGTACACCTGAGCTGTCATCGCTAGCGCTGCGTCCAGCCGTTTCGTCGACGGCGTTTTGAGTTTCTTGCTCCACGGTATTCGATGGCTCCTTCAAGTTTTTGATCTCGGGCTCAGGCGGAGGGGAAACGCTGGCTTTTTTGGCCGAGTTAGTCAATGGCACTCCGCTCTCACTGGTAAAAGCGGTCAATGTGGGATGCGAAGGGTACAACCCTGCTAGCCGTGTGAAGAACGACCTCGCGACATCTGCATTGTCGAGGTCTCGCCAAGCGACCAGCCCGGCAGCCTGCAACACGAACGCCTTGGCCGGGCTATCTGCCATCGCTTCGCTACTCTCGTCCGACAGCTTAAGAGCGTCCTCGAAGCGACGTGCCTCGCGCAAACAACGCACTAATAGGCTGAATGCTGGCGTTAGCGTCGGGTCGCTCTGAAGCGCGCGTCTTAGAAGCACTTCGGCGGACTCCGCATTGTCCCAGGCAAACAACCACCGGAAGCCAAACTGTAGGGCAAGGTGTGCAGCGTGATGTGGGTGAGCGGTCAAGATCTGCAGTTGCTCTGCCTCCACGTCGGCAGCTCTGCCCTGCTCTATCCAAGACTGCTCGAACGCGACCGCGATCTCGCGCGAAGGAAACGCACGGTACCCCGCTCGAAGCTGCTGTAGCGCAAGCTCTGGCTTCCAGCGTCTAGCGAGGCGTGCTGCTCGCAGGTGAGCGAAAGACAGCGCTTCAGCGTCCGCTCCAGCAGCCTCTTCAAGCACCTCCTGCGCACGCGCTTGCCAACCTTCGTCGCCTGCCGCCAAATCCTTCGCGCACTCTCGCGCTTCTGCGGGGCAGTCGGGACGAGCGAGCGCTCTCTGGTATGCCGGGGCAGCCGCATCGTAGTCCCCCAGATCGACCAGCACATTCGCGAGCTGCAGCAGGTGACCAGTAGTCTCCTTCGTTCGCACAGAAAGCTCCAGGAGCTTCCTGACCATGCTTCGCTTTCCGCAATGCCAGTAAGCGTCTACCGCGTGCTCAAGTGCGCCGCTGCTCGGCTCCAGCTTAAAGGCATCCTGAAAATGTTTCAGCGCTCGAGCATGCTCCCCAAGCCACTGACCGAGCAATACCCCGGCCTCCAGGTGAAGCTGTGCAAGCTCCGCGGGCGATACCCCAGCAGAATCCCGAATCGCCTGCTCAACAAGTTGAATGGCCCCGGTAAAATCATGGATATCCTTCAGGCGCCCAACGCTATCTCCGACCTGCATGTCGAACCTCCGAACGCTGGGTTCTAACACACAAAAGCCGGCAGCCAATGCTGCCGGCTTTTGTGACTTCGCTTTCTGCCGCCAGATCGGTCAGAAAGGATGTCTGTCGGAATACTACTCCTCGACAGACCCTATTCGCCGCCCATCTTAGCGACTAGTGAAGAGCTCGTCTGACACTGGTCTTTGAACTTCGCCTGTCCAGCCGCGCTCTTGCAGGCACGCTTGTTAAAAGACTTCAACAAGCGCACTGCCTTATCGGTCTGGGGTGGTTTCATCACGGCGTACGCGCTACCCAGGTTGAACGCGACCTCTGGATGCGTCTCGCCCGCAATCTGCTCGGCCTTCTCCAAGACGCTCACACCATTTGCGATGTCGCCCTTCGACTGGTGAACCTTGTATAGAAGCGTGTAAAGGTTATAGAGCGGATTCTCGTTGGCCTTGACCTTTTCAAGAAGGCGTTCACCCTCGCTGAGGAGCTTCTCGGCGGGCTGATACAGCTTGTAGGTGATGTAGGTGTCCGCCAATGGGACGTAGAAGGACCCCTTCTTTGGATTTAATTCGATAGCCTTCTGGTAGTTCTCGACCGCCGACTGCTCATCGCCCGTCCACAACATCGCCTCCCCTAGCAGGTGAAAACACTCTGCGTAGTTAGGGTCTGCCTCAGCGCACTTCTTCAAAGGTTCCTTCGCATCCTCATAGGCCCCCTTGTTCCCCGCTTCAGCGAGCTTGATAAACGACAACCCCCGCCAATACTGAAAGTCAGCGTTCGCCGGCTCCATCGAAGCCGCGCGTGAGAGGGTGGTCTCAACCTTGCTCCACTCTTCCTGCTTGGCGTACGCCTGCGAGAGCTTCCACAAGATCTGATAGTTCGCAGGATCCAGTCTAGTCGCTTCCTCGTACTTCTTGACCGCACTTCCGACGTTCAATTTGACCGCCTGATCTCCTGCGTTCGCGAGTTGGATAGCCTCGATGTGATCGCGACTGCAGCCGCCGATGAGCAAGGTGACCGCAAGTGTCGACGCCGCAGCGGCGGTCCATATTGAGTGCTTCCGCAGGTTCATGTGTCCTAACCTCTCCAGAGTTTTGCTGTTCGATTGGCTTCGAAAGCCGGGGAATTATTAGAAGGTTTTCGAGTACCCGTAAAGCGGCAGGTACAGCAAGAGAAACAAAGTTTTCCGCGCACCCACTTTGCGCTACGCCCACGCAAACAAACGCACCAAGGGCGCACCGCAAAGTGTGCGCCCCCTGGCAGCTGCTTAACTCACCACAGCCCGCAGCGAGCCCTGCCCCTCGTGGGAGGCGCCTTGCTCAGCTGCACGGCCCCGTCAGCCAGGCGAGAACATGATCGGGTAGGTCACCGTCACGATTCCTCCCTCAGGCTTCGGAAAGCTGAGGCCGTAGAAGCCGCGCACAGTGCAATCCACGACGCCTGAGTCCGGTAAGCTCGACCCACCGTTGCCAGCGTTTGATACGGACCCATCTCGATTGATCACGAAGCGGACGCTGACGCGACCCTCAAGGTTCGGGTTCGTCGCGAGCCCCTTCTCGTAACAAAGACGGAAACGACCGAAGTTCTGGCGAACGATGCGCTGGATGACCTCTTTTGGTAAGCGGCCGCTCACCGTCGTCGCCCCCATTCGAACCTGGGGCGCCTTGGTGCGGTGCGACCCACCCAAGCGGCCATGCCCAGATCCGAAGCCCTGCCCGGTGCCCGTTCCGGCGCCGTGCCCGAGGGTACCGATCGAACCCAACCCGATGCCCTCACCGCGTCCACCACCGCCCTCGCCAATGCCAGTCAGCCCAAGTCCGCCCGCTCCATAGGCGTCCCCAATCTCATCACCCCACATGTTACCCATGGCGGAGACCTCATCAGACCCGAGCGACGTCTCGCGTCCCCACTCCGCAGTCGGAGCGTTGGGGTCGCCCGTAGCACCAGTGTTCAGCAAGCCAATCATGCCGAACTCAACAGCCTCACGAAGGGCCGCTTGCCGAGCGAGGTGGGGGTCGGGATTGTCCTTCGGCCCCTGTACAGCGTAACGCTTGTTAGTGTCCTGGGACGACTCCTTACCCATCGACCCCTCGTCGCCCGTTGCTTTAGTCCCAGTTCCCCCCTCTTTGTTATCCGCGTTGTCCTCGGGAGCCTGCTCAGTCTCCTCCTCTTCCTGCTCGCGCTCAGCGGCTGCGTTCAGGTACTGCTGAATTAGGATGAGCTGATCCTGGTCAAGACCCTCACCATCCGTCAATCCCATTGGCGGAACGAAGAACGCCATGGCCAACAGCAAGCTACCCATCGACAGAAACGAAAGCCCAAAGTACATCGCGACGGACCAGTCGAAGCCGCTTGCGAGACCGTGAGGTAGTGGCTTACCCGCGTTGACCGTCTGCACCTGAAACGTCAGGTCATTGATTTGCACTCGCGCTTTGGCCCCCGCCGGCAGCGGCAGCTGGTGAGCGCCGGCGAGTTCGGCACAAGGCTGAGCCTGGGCACGGGCCTGATCCATACTGAGCTTTGGCTGGCCGACAATCTCAACACTCCCACGTGCGCCTTGCGGGATAACAACCGCAACGCTGGACTGGTCGCCGATGACGACCGGCATGCGGGTTGTGCCGATCTTTTCGGAAGGGATGAAGAAATCTACTGCGAACGCCTTCCCCTGCTCTTCACCCACGTAGAAGTTCCGCGGCGGCGTCAGGTGAGACACATGCAAAACGTTATCTCCCCACATCACCATGACCTCCACTGAAGCGGAGTGTGGGAGTTCCACCTCATCAGGGCTCACCTCCGGGCCACTCTTGAGGAGCTGATACGTATAGGTACCCGGAAGAGCGTCGTCCGGAACGGCAGAAGCGGCTCCAAACGCCCCACCGCCGAAGGCGAATGGCCTACCGCCACCGAAAGAACTCCCAGCCATGCCCGCTGCGAACGGATTCGGGGCCGCAGTCGCGGCAGCGAACGGATTGTGTGACACAGGCGGGGGTACCGCTGCTTGTGCCACGCGCGGCGATGCCGCCACGGGAGGCGGGGCAACAGCTGCCGCCACCCGACACTCTTCTAACACAACCAACGTCCCACCGATCTGGACTTGGTCACCGACGCTGAGCCGGCACTTGTTCACCACCCCGCCGTTAACCAGCGTCCCATCACTCTCTAGCGCGATCAGCGTGACGTCATCGACATCAACCACTTCAATCATTGCGTGCATCCTGGACGCCGCGCTGTCTTCGATACAGAGGTGGCTCTTCGGATCTCGCCCGACCTTGATAACTTCTTGCGTGATTTCATCACGCCTTACCAACTGGTCACCCTGGTAGATCGCGAAAGTGAGGGTCGCCTTAGCCATGTTTCAATCCTTGTTACCTGAACTCAAAATAGGGTGGGACGCCTGGGGCGTCTTGAACAGCGCGCTGGGAAAGATTCAGAGATTCTCCACCGACTTGAGCATCTCGGGAACGAACGAAGTACGGGGTCGGATAAGGGTGGTGCGAGCCGCACGGGGCCGAACACGAATCGTTGCGTCATTCGGCCCGAACCCACCAGCATTTATCGGGTCGTCGTCGAACTCATAGCCGTATCCTTCGTCCTGGGCGAACGCAGAAGGCGCGGCGATCAGCGCGCCAACCCCGATTAACAGAGCGACCAAGCGTGTAGAGTGATGATGCATTGTCCTATCTCCTCAAAAAAGCCGGCAGAATTTCAGTCTCAGTGTAGTCAGGAGGTGGTGCGGTCGTCAACGCGTTTGGAAGATCGAGTCCGTTGCCTTCCGTCGGCGAAAGAGCACAACTGGGACCGGTCCTCGGACACCTGCTGGTCGCAAAGGTTTCAAGAAAGATCGCCGGCGCGTGAATTCCGTCGATCTCCCCGACGCATGCTTCTCAGCGCTGAGGCCAAAAGGTCCAAGCTCGTCAGTCAGCTGGGTCCGCGGGGACATCGCCTGAGCCGCCAGTCCCTTTGCTAGTCCCGGCTTCGCCCGCGCCATCTTTTCCCGCCGCCGCTGCCGCAGCCTTGTTCATCTCTTCTTCCTCTTTACGCAGACGCTCAGTCTCAGACGTGAACTGCAGGGTGTCGTTGATGTCCTGGATGCGATCCTTCGAGACCTTGACGGCGTCCTTAAAGTCAGGCCTTGAACCAGCCCTCGAAATGAACGTTTCGTACTGGGTTATGGCCTGACGGAGAACCTCAATCGTCTTACTCGTGTCCCCGCTCCCCTTGGAACGGTACTCCTGAGTGAGGATCGCCTCGTTGTAGTAGGCCTCAGGCCGCGCCACATCCAGCTTCTT
>JBDKJZ010000160.1:0-10086 GCA_039796375.1 Pseudomonadota bacterium | reverse complement strand
CGAGAATTTGCGCTGCTCCCCCCCTCCCCGCGCCGCGTACTCCCACTCAACCTCGCTCGGAAGACGTCGCCCGGAGCTCAGACAATAGGCACTAGCCTGATCCCAGCTGACGCAGTTGATTGGATGCGCCTCTCGTCCTTCGCGCCCCTCAGTGCAGGTGCGTACGCCGCGTTTGGCGCTCGTGCACGCACCCGCGCTCACGCAGGCTTGGTACTCCGCGGCCGTGACCTCTGTGCGGTCAAGACAGAACGCGTGCATGCGCGTCGTAAAAGCGGGATGTTCATCGTCGGGCCCCGACGCCCCCGAGGATCCCACCCTAAACTCGCCTCCAGGAATGAACCGCATATTGGCGGGGCACGGGCGGGCATCTTGAGCTGGGCTCTCGGTCAGTGGTCCCGTGCCAAGCGTAGCCGTGGCTTTGGGTTTTGGGTCTGGCGCAACCGGGGGCCCATCGATAACACCTTGCAGCGCAGAAGCGGCTGCAGAAGCCGACGTCGCGCTGTTCGCGCTCGGGAGCGCGGTGTCCGAGGCGCTGCTTCGCGCGCGCTCGCATCCGAACCCAATCAAGAGCAAGAGGACGAGCGCGCTATTCACGGGAGGTTCGACCCGGGCGTCGTAGGCTCAGGCCCGGACGAATTGGACGATGCGGCTGCCCCGCATCTTTCCGCAAGACGCTGGACGCTCAAGCGACGCGCCTCAGGAAGATCGCTCAGGGCCCCATAACGCGCATAAGCTTGGGAGGCGGCGGTGGTTTGACCCAGCGCGCAAGCCACGAACAGGCGCGTTCGGAGCGACTCGGACAAGACGCGTGGCAGGCGCAGCGGCTTTGACAAAGCCTGATCGAGCCGGGCTGCAGCCTCTTCCCAGCGTCCGCGGCTGAAGTAGTTCCGGCCCAACAAGTAGTCGGCTGTGCCGTCTTTGGGGTCCAGTTCGCTCCAGCGACCGAGCTCAGCGCCAGCTACAGTCCAGTCCGTGCCGAACGTGGGATCGCCAATCAGAAGCGCGTGCACCGCGGAGCGAACTGGCGCAGTGGGCGCCATATCGGGGGTCACCAGGAGCTTAATATCGAGCGAGCGCAGGTGGTCTTCGTCGACCACTGACTCAGCTGTTTCGCGGTACAGCTTGCGGGCGGCAGCGATGTCCCCCGCGACCCACGCCGTATTTCCGACACGCTCTTTAGCCCAAGCTTCCCAGAGCCCCTTCAAGCGGACATCTCTCGCAACTTGCTCGAATCGCTGGCTGGCGGCGGCGAGGTCGCGCTCTTTGAGAGAGCAGTCCCCGAGGCCCAGGCGCGCGCTGTAGTTGTCCAGATCCAGGGCCAAGACTTCTCGGTAGAGTTCTTCGGCTTTGCGTGGATCCTGAGCGTTCAAGTGGTAACCCGCTAGCCGCGTTAGTTGGTCCACCTCGTGGGGGCAAGCGCGGCCAAAGATCGCCGGCTGTGAGAAGCGAGTTTTTGCGACGTTCATCGCGGCCGCACTGACCTCAACCTGGTCTAGGAAGGCGTGGTACTCAGATTCCAATTGACTGAGCGGCTTGCCGGTGACCGTCCAAACCGGTTCGCCGCCGTACCAGCGCTTGACCGCAGCGGCGCCGTGGGTTCGATGTAGCCACTGCACAAAGCTACCAGCGACCGTATACGCGGTGGAAGAGTTCTGCCCAAGGAACGACAGCTTGAAGACCGAGCTCAGCGGCGGCAGCAGCTGGAGATCTTTCATGGCGCGCGACCACTGCTGCAGGGTCAGATCGTCGTTTTCGCTAGGTGAGGCAGCGACCGCGAAGCCCTCAATCCTCCCAGGATCGGGGATCCAGCCGCCCAGCGGGCCCGCGACGAGGAACGGCCCTTGGGCGAATGCGCCCGCGACCACATGAGCCAGCTCGTGCCCAAGGACAGGGTGCGGGTAACCGCCCTGCTGAATATAGATCTCGCGGCGCCAAGGTTTTGCGATGTAGACGTCGCGGGCCCCCATGAGCTGGGCCTTCTGCGCGGACGACGCGAACAAAAAGACGGTGATCTTGCCCTCAAACCTCAGCTCGAAGAACCGCTCTTGTTGTTCCACATGCTCGTCGCACTCTCGCGCAAGTGCGTCGGCGTCGCGCTTGGCGATCCCGACGGCATAGACGACTTCGCAGCGCCTAGACTTGGCCACGTGCCCCAGGGTTGAACGGATCGTCTCCGCCGTCTGATAGTGTCCCAGCTGGGGCCCCCTCGCGGCGATCGCGGTGCCCGCGGCCAGGCCAACTATCGCCAGCGTCAGTGGAACCAAGCGCGTGCGCACCTCTAAGCTGAAGCCGCGCCCGCTGCGATCGAGTGCGGCACAGAACCCGAACGCCAGCAGAAGCCACCCCGCGCTGCCCACGCGGTAAGTGAGAAGGCGATCGGCGCCGTCGATCTCCGTGTCGTACAGGGTTCCCGCGAAGAACCCGACAAAGTGGTCGAACGCGAAGATCATAGGGCTCGCGTAGTAGCGACCAAAACTGACCGCGATGGACAGCAGTGGGCCAAGCAGCCCCACGCCTAGCGCCAGCACCACGCGTCTCCGGCGCCCGTCTAGTGGGCTCAGAATCAGCCCGGCCATCGCGCCCCAGGTCCCAGAACAGAGCGCCCCCACGAGCGGCCCCAAGAAAAACAACGGCAGCTGCGCCCAGGCGTCGCAGAAACCCGCGCGTACTCCGTGCGCAACGGCGATGGACAGCGAGAGCAGCGCAAAGAGCACGCCGGAGGTCAGTCCCCGCTGAAATGCGGCTGCGGGTGACGGCTGGTGAAGTGCGACGTCAATGGCGTTGGCGGGCGCGGCGATCAGAGCCACGACGATGCCGCAAGCAAGCGCGAACTCGTAGCTTGGACCGGCGAACAGCGGCAAGAACCCGAGCCCCGCCAAGACTGCTCCGCACAGCACCACGGAGAGCGCCTGGAGCTTTGAGTTCTTTAGGCTGGGGAGACTCATCCGATCGGGTTGGTGATCACTTGGAAGACAGTGGGGCGAGAGGGGCGTGTCTTACAGCTGGGCGGTCCGCTCATCCCGGTCGACAGGGAGCGCCGGAACGTCTTCAAGGACAAACTTGAGGACCTCATCGACGCGGCTGATAGGTCGAATCTCGAGCTCGGCTAGAACGTCAGCCGGAATATCTTCGAGATCCGCCAGGTTTTGCCGCGGCAAGAGCACATGGCGGATCCCGGCCCGGTGGGCGGCGAGCAGCTTGGCTTTCACATCGTGGATTCGGAGCACGCTGCCGCGCAGCGTGAGCTCTCCGGTGACGGCCACATCGGGACGGGTCGGGATCCCGAGCAACAAGCTGACCACCGCGACGAACATCGCGACACCGACGCCGGCGCCGTCGCGTGAACCGCCGCCTCGAGGCACGTGCAGGTGCAGGTCGATAGACTTCAGCCACTCGGGATCCAGCTGTAGCTCATGCGCCTTCGATCGCACATAGGACACGGCGGCAATCGCGGACTCGTTCATGATGGTGCGGACCCCGCCCGTCACTCGGACTTCTCCCTTGCCGGGCATGCGGGTCGCTTCGACGAGTAGCAGCTCACCTCCGGCGCCGTTCGAGCCGAGCCCTGTCGCGATGCCCGGAGCGTAGCCTTGCTCAATGAGCTCAGGCTCATAACGCTGCGTGCCGAGCGTCTCGACCACGTGCGCCGAGTCCGCGATTCTTCCATCGAGGCTCTTCCCTTCAGCGAGGTGCACCGCCGCGGCGCGGCACACGCTGGCAATTTCGCGCTCCAGGTTTCGCACGCCGGCCTCGCGAGTATACGATTCGATCAACGTCTCAAGTCCGTCCCGTTGAAACGCTAGCTGTAGCTCGGTCAGGCCATGTTCACGAAGCTGCTTCGGGACCAGAAACTGCTGGGCGATCCGCAGCTTATCAGTCGGGGTGTAGCCCGGGACATCGATGATCTCCATGCGGTCCCTGAGCGGCCCGGGGATCGCCGAGCGATCGTTCGCGGTCGCTAAGAACACCACCTGCGACAAGTCGAGCGCGACGTCCAAGTAGTGATCGACGAACGCGGAGTTCTGCTCCGGGTCGAGCACCTCAAGCAGCGCCGAGGCAGGATCCCCTCGCATGTCGCTGCCCATCTTGTCGATCTCATCGAGCACCAAGACCGGGTTTCGGGTGCCGACCTTCTTGAGCGCTTGAACGATGCGCCCGGGAAGCGCCCCGACGTAGGTCCGGCGATGCCCGCGGATCTCCGCTTCGTCCCTCACCCCGCCCAGCGCGATGCGCCCATAGCGCCGCCCCATGGCGCGGGCGATCGAGCGACCGAGTGAGGTCTTGCCGACCCCCGGGGGGCCAGCGAAGAGGAGTATTGGGCCGCGCTTGTCCCGTCGTAGTTGGCGGATCGCCGCGTACTGCACGATCCGCCGCTTGACGGTCTCAAGACCATGGTGGTCTTCGTCTAGGCACCGCGCGACGCTCTGCACATGGACCTGGTCTGGTGTGGTGCGGCTCCACGGCATCTCAGAGAGCCACTCGACGTAGTTGCGCGCGACGTTGTACTCGGCCGACTGCGGCTGCATCGTGCGCATGCGCTTCAGCTGCTTGCGAGCCACCTCCATCACCTCTTTCGGCGGTTCGGCGCGGATCAACTTGCGCCGAAGCGCGTCCACCTCGTCTTCATCGCCGTCCTCACCCAGCTCACCGAGGATGGTCTTCATTTGTTCACGCAGCACGTATTCGCGCTGGGTGCTGCTCATCTCGTCGCGGATTTCCTCCGCGATCGCATCCTTAGTCCTGAGGACCTTGAGCTGCCGGTCGACGATCGCAGCCACGGCGTTCACACGCGCCTTGAGGTCAAGCGCCTCGAGGATCGCTTGGCGCTCCTGCATTTGTGCCTGCTCGTCGGTGAAGTTCGAGGCGATCAGGTCCGCGAGCGGCCCGGGCTCACTGACGTTATCGAGAATACTCGCGGTCTCTTTGGGCAGGTCCGGGGTCAGGTTCAGTACGTCCCGGGTGCTCTCACGAAGCCGCGCCGAGAGAGCGACGAGCTCGTCGTCGGCGCCTCGTTTCTCGCGAATGCGCACCACGTCGGCCTGCATGTAAGGCTCAAGACCGGCCGGTTCGTAGATTCGAAATCGCGAGAGGCCGTTCAGAACCACGCTGTAGTTCGACTCACCTAGCCGGATGACCTTGACGACCCTGGCCAGGGTGCCGACCGAGTAGACGTCGGAGAACGTGGGCTCGACCGCGTCCACGCTGCGCTGGGCGACCACGCCAACCAGCGCCCGCTCCTGCCCGAGGAGTTCTTCCACCAAGCGCACGCTGCGGGCCCGACCGACGTTGATCGGCACGACGCTCATTGGGAACAATACGGCGTTGCGCAGCGGGAGAATCGGAACTCGTTCAACACGGGGCTTATCCTCGTTCTGCGCCATTGGGGGACCCTAATACGGAATTGAGCCCCACGCAGCCGGGTTGTGCTAAAGGCCGAGCCGTGACAACTCTGCGTGCTTTACGCCGGCCGAGCGTGGTGTTTGTGGGTTCGTTATTGGGCGTTGGGCTCAGCCTAAGCGCAGTTGGCTGCGGGGCCGGCGGAGCGAGCGTCGGGCCCAAAGAAACGCTTCATCGTTATGCAAACGCCGTCAAAGCTGGCGACGCTGATGGCGCCTACGCGTTGCTCAGCGAAGAAGCGCGGGGTCGGCTGTCGCTCCCCGCGTTTAAGCAAATGCTCTCGGAGAATCCCGGGGAGGTGCGTGAGCTGGCCGAAGCGCTGACTCGCTCTGGGGACGTCCTGCAGATCACGGCCCAGGTGAAGACAGCCGATGGCGACACGTTGTTGCTTGTCTATGAAGGCGGCGCGTGGCGCACGGACATCTCGTCAGTGGACCTGTATAGCCAGGCCGCCCCCCTTCCGGCCTTGCTCGCGTTCGTTCGGGCGTTCGAGGCCAAGCGCTACGACGTGCTGATGCGTTTTGTTCCCGACGCGAAACGCGAGGGGCTGGACGCAGCTAAGCTCAAGACCGCTTGGGAGGGTGACCAGAAGGTCGAGATGATCCAGCTGGTTTCGGCCCTTCGCGCAGGTCTGCCCACCGCACGAGTGGAACTGCTCGCCGAGCGGGCTACGGTCTCTTACGGTGCCGGGGGCACCGTTCAAATGCTTGCAGAACACGGCGACTGGAAGATCGAGGAGTTTTGATGAGAAGCGCGAAGGTCACTCGGAAAACGAGCGAAACCGAAATCACTGTCGAGCTGAACCTCGACGGGACCGGTCTAGCGGAGATTGAGACGCCGTTGCCGTTCTTGTCTCACATGCTGGAGCAGCTCCCACGCCATGGCCTGTTCGACCTCAAGGTGCGAGCGACCGGCGATGTGCAAATCGACGGCCACCACACGACCGAGGACATCGGCATCGTGCTCGGGAAAGCTTTCCAAGAGGCGCTGGGCGACCGCAAGGGGATCCGCCGCTACGGCGCGGCGACCTTGCCGATGGACGAAGCCTTGGTCACGGTAGCGCTCGACCTCTCGGGGAGGCCCTACTTTGTTTGGCGAGTGCCGTTGCCCAAAGCGAAGATCGGCGACTGGGACAGCGAGCTCGCCGAGGTGTTCTTCGAGGCAGTCGCCCGCTCGCTTGGGTGCAATCTGCATGTGCGACTGCACGAAGGCCAGAACTTGCACCACATCGTGGAGATCAGCTTCAAGGCCCTCGCTAAAGCCCTGCGCCAAGCCTCGGAAATCGACCCGCGCAGCGCCGAGGCGATTCCTTCAACGAAGGGGTCACTAGACTGAGATGACGAGCCGACCGAGCGCGCGCCCAACAGCGGGACCGGGGACCTCTTCGCGCTTGGACAGCGAGCCGCCAAACTCCATGGGCCGGAACGACCAGGAGTTCTTGTTTCACCTATACCGAGGCAGCGAGCTCCTCCAAGAGAACGCCGTCGATGAAGCCAAGGCCGAGCTCGAGCGCGCCCTAGGTTTGCAGCCGCGCGATACCGAGGGTCAGGCGCTCCTTGGGATCGTGTACTTCCGGCTCGGGATGTACCCTCGCGCGATCGAGATCTACGAGAAGCTTGCGCGCAGCAATCCAACCGAGGTGACCCCGCGGATCAATTTGGCCCTGTGTTATCTGAAGACGGGACAAGCCGAGAGCGCGCGCGACCACCTGGAGTTCGTCGTATCAGAGGACCCGAGCCACCAGCGAGCCTGGGGTTATCTCGGCCTCGTTTATCAACGTTTCGGAGACCTAGAGAAGGCCCGTGTGGCGTTCGAGCGCTCCGGACGTCCCAAGCTGGCAGAACGTATGGCCGCGCTCCAGAACCCGGCCCTGGACGGAGCCTCACCGGAGATCCCCGAGATCGGGCGCGAAAGCGGGGGCAGCATTCCCCCACCCCCTCCGTCGCTCCGGCCCTCGTTGATGCCCCCGTCACTCCGCCCCCCTGCGCTCCCTCGCGTCCAGATGCCGGTGGCCTCTGAGGGCACTGAGCCCTCGCTGCGCGTCACCGCCGTCGACTCACGCATGCCCACTCAGCTGGTGCTCCCCCAACCGGCTCAGCGCTTTTCGCGGCAGTCCGAGCTGGTGTTTCCCGAGGACCCCCGGTTCGCGCTCCACGAGCAAGGCTTCTTGCTGGCTCGCGTCGACGGCTCACTCGCGCTTCGACCCCAGTGGCTGAGCGCGCTCAGCTGCGACAGGACGCCGTTCACGAGCCAACCACTCAGACGGCGCACCGCGGGCGACGAACAGCCTGAGCTTCTTGGCGGCGCCTCTCCGCTCGTGAACCTGATCGGCAGCGGCCGGGTGGTGCTCACGCCGCGCGCCCAGACTCGGCTATTCCTGGTGACCGTCAGCCGGGACGAGCACCTCTACGTGAAGGAGAGCCACTTGGTTTGTTTCGAGCCTCAGGTCGAGTATGAAACGGGCCAGCTCGACGCCCACGGTCGCAGTCCGGCCATCGTGGTCAAGCTCTGGGGCAAGGGGACTGTCGCGGCCTTTAGCCGCGGCCCAGTCCATTCTCTGCCGGTCACAAGGGACGCCCCGCTGGTGGTCCGCGCCGACCGCGTAGTCGGCTGGTTAGGTCGCCTGCTTCCCCGGTCGCTCCCGCCCGACCAAGCGCCCTCCGGCCTGCACGCCTCAGTGGCTTTCTCCGGGCAGGGTTCGGTTTTTCTCGAGATCGGTTAGGCTCCACCCCAATGTCAGCTACCCGCGCCCCGCGCTCCAGCCTGAGAGCAGACGCGCTCAACGTTCCCAACTCGTTGACGATGCTGCGCATCGCCATCATCCCCCTGGTGCTTTGGTTGATCGATCGGGGCGGCCCCAAGGATTGCATCATCGCGGCCCTCGTCTACTCAGCGGCAGCGCTCACCGACTTGTTGGATGGCTACCTGGCGCGGCGAATGAACATCGTCAGCGTGCTCGGCAAGTTCCTCGATCCACTCGCCGACAAGCTACTGGTGAT
Source organism: Pseudomonadota bacterium (assembly GCA_039796375.1). Classification (GTDB taxonomy): domain Bacteria; phylum Myxococcota_A; class Polyangia; order Polyangiales; family Polyangiaceae; genus SZUA-265. The sequence goes on along the minus strand of JBDKJZ010000160.1, from coordinate 1,690 downwards.
GGCGGCGCTAGTCTGGATGGTTCCCATGGGGCGCATCGCCGAGTGGGCTGTGGTCTTGCTCCTGGCACGCGAGATCTCCATCACCGCCCTACGCTCTATCGCCAGCAGCGAGGGACTGGTGATGGCCTCTGCCCGCGGCGGCAAGTTCAAGACGGCCCTTCAAATGGTGGGGATCCTCTTTCTGATCATCGGTTATCCGTATCACCTGTCCCTCGGTTTCGTGGACCTCGGTGAGGTCGATCTCGTTCTGGCGGGTCGTGTCTTGGTTTATATTTCCTTGGTCTTCAGCCTGACCAGCGCCTTTGAGTACGTGGGGGCCTTCAATACGGCGCTCTCGAAGCGCGAAAACGAAGCCGAATGAACACCTCGGTGTTCGGAGCGAGCCCCGCTGGTAGACAGCCTCCGGCGGCCCTGCTAAGTCGGCGCAAATGAAGTTTGCCTCTTCGTCCCGCTCGATAGCCAGTGTCCTCTTCTGCGCGTGCCTGGCCGCGGCACTCGTCAGCTGCTCCAACCAAGCGGAGGGCGAACGCTGCGAGCTCGCCAACGGAAACGAAGACTGCGAGACCGGGCTGACCTGTAAGACGCTCCAGTCCCTGAGTGGCGAAGGCGAAGGCGCTATCTGCTGTCCGGACTCGAATCCAAGCGTCGCGCAGTGTCGCCTGGGAAACCTCGGCAATCTCGATAAGCCCGGTACGTCGTCACCCGAAGACGCGGGCGGGACGCCCGCTGAGCCCACGAAACCGAGCAAACCCGCAGCGGAAAAAGATGCCAGCGCGACCGACGCGGGCGGGGCAGATGCCGCCGCTACCAAGCCCGTCGAAAAGCGCCGCGCGCCGGCGGACGGGGGCTCCGTAGACGCGAGCGCGGTGCAGTAACCCCAGGCACGCGGCTGAGTCCCGAGACACCGCAGTTTGTTGAGGCCGTATGGATCTTGAGAACCTCAGCCACCTGACCCAGCACGCGCTGTGGCTCGCTGTTGTCCTCTCCCTCCCGGTCGTCGGCGTCGCAGCGCTCATTAGCTTGCTGGTCGCCGTATTTCAGGCAGCGACGCAGGTCCAGGATACGACCATCGCGCATCTTCCCCGTTTCATAGCGACGGCGGTAGCGCTCGCCGTTAGCGGCGGGTGGATCTCGCAAGAGATCGCCAATTTCGCCGCGCAAGTCTTTGGGCTCGGCTGAGATTGCCTAGTCAACATTCGATCGAAATGTCCGATCAAGAAGCTTTGCGACTCGCGCGAATCGCTCCGCTGTTGCGACAACGGTCGCTCGCGCAAGCGGCGGTTCGCGGCTACTTCGAAGCGCATGATTTCTTAGAGGTGCACACCCCGTTCCGAGTCGCGGCTCCCGGGACAGATGTGTACATCGACCCCCAGCCTGCCGGTGAGCAGTGGCTCATCACCTCACCCGAGTTTCACATGAAGCGGCTGCTCGCCGCGGGGTACCCGAAGGTCTTTCAGCTCGCGCGCTGTCACCGGCGCGGCGAGGTGGGCACCTGGCACCAACCTGAGTTCACAATGCTCGAGTGGTACCGGGCTTCGTCGTCAATGGCCGACGTGTTGAATGACACTGAGCAGCTCCTGCTCAGGCTGGCCAGCATGTACACCCCCCTGCACGACGCCGACGGTGTCCACGTGGACACCCTGCGTCTCAAGCACCTAGGTGCTCTTCGAGAGACCGTCCCGAGTCGCAT
>JBDKJZ010000159.1:0-10187 GCA_039796375.1 Pseudomonadota bacterium | reverse complement strand
CATGCCGGGGCCCATTTTTACGCAGCTGCTCTTAGCCGATGAGATCAATCGCGCGCCCGCCAAGACGCAATCCGCGCTGCTAGAGGCGATGCAGGAACGCAGCGTTACGACAGACGGCGTCACCCGTGAGTTGTCAGAGCCGTATATGGTGATTGCCACACAGAACCCGGTTGAGAATCAGGGGACCTATCCGCTCCCGGAAGCGCAGCTCGATCGGTTTCTTCTAAAGCTGAACGTCACGCATCCTACCCCAGAAGCCGAGCAACGCCTGCTTCATAACTACCTAAGCGGTTTCGATCCTACGAAACTCGCGAAAGCGGGTGTGCGGTGTGTGGTTAGCGCTCAAGAGATCCGCGACATGCAGCACACCGTGTGCACGATCCGGGTCGACCCCCAGCTCGTCGTGTACGCGACAGACATTGTGGGTCGAACGCGAAATCATAGTTCGATCTATCTCGGGGCCTCGCCGCGAGCCTCAATCGGTCTGTTGGTGACGGCCCGCGCACGGGCCGCAGCTGAAGGGCGACAATTCGCGACCCCCGACGACATCAAGTCGTTCGCGCCAGCGGTGCTCCGTCATCGGTTGATTTTGCACCCGGACGCCGAGCTTGAGGGCATCAGTGCAGACGAGTGTATCGCCGCGATCCTGACGGAAGCCATCGTTCCTCAAACCGTAGCTTGAAGTCGTGCTGATCCCGCGCCCCACGTTGGTTTTGCTGTTCGTCGTGCCCGCGCTGCTGGCACTGCTCGCGATGGGTGATACCAGCCTGCGTCCCTTTGTTTGGTGGGTCAACGGGGCGATCCTTCTCTTGATGCTGATTGATGCAGGGTTGGGGTTCCGCGCGAAGCTCCGTCTGCTGCACACAGCGCCTGACGTCTTCTCTCTCGGCCGAAACAATCGGGTCATGCTTGAGCTGCGTTCGCACGCGCGCCGTACCCTGCATCTAAAAATCCGCGGAGACGGGTTCCAGTACGCCGAGCTCAAGGGGCTGCCGCTGGTGGCGAGCCTGCAGCCCGGCGAGAGCTGTAACCTTGAGTACTATGTCACTCCGCGCCGACGCGGCGCGTTTGCTCTTGGCGCCCACTACGTGCGTATCATCACGCCGTTGGGGCTTTGGGCACGGCAGTTGTGCTTTGAAACGCGACACGGCGTGCGGGTGTATCCAGACCTGCAGGCACTCCGCGCCTTCGAGTTGACGGCGCGCCAAGATCGCGAAGTCGGGTTCCGTCGCGCCACGCGCCTCAAGGGTGGGGAGAGCGAGTTCGCCCGTTTGCGCGAGTACACGCGAGACGATGAGTACCGCGCAATCGATTGGAAGTCGACCGCACGCCGTCAAAAGTTGATCGCTCGCGAGTACCAGCTGGAGTCGAATCAGAACCTGATGTTCATGCTCGACGCCGGGCGCCTGATGACGGCCGAGACCAACCAGATCAGCTATTTCGACTACGCCCTGAATGCTTGCTTGATGCTCGGACAAATGGCAGCCCGCAATGGCGACCGCGTGGGGTTAATCGGATTCGACGTGAAGGTTCGGGCCTTCGTCCCTCCCGCGGGCGGGCCCGGCGCACCGCGTCGCTTGATTCAAGCCTGCTACGACCTGCACCCGAGCCTGGTAGAGTCAGACTACGACCGTGCCTTCGCGGAGCTCGCGGTGCGCGTGCGTAAGCGCTGCTTGGTGATCCTATTCGTGCAGGTGCTGGATGAAGCCGTCGCAGACGTACTGCAGCGCCGCACCCGCGCGCTCTTGCCGCGTCACCTCCCGTTGCTCGTCGTCTTCCGCGATGCGGACATTGACGCCATGCTGCAGACCGCCGCCGTTGATGACGCTGAGCTGTATGCACACGCAGCAGCAGCAGAGTTGCTTCGCTGGCGTCAGGGTTTTATCAGTGATATGCGAGGCCGAGGTGCGCTTGTTCTAGACGTGCGCCCGCGCGAGCTGACCGGCAAGTTGCTCGATCGCTACCTCGAAATCAAAGCCCGCCAGCTGTTATGATTGAGGGAGTGGGGTAGCTGGGGCAAGCGCGAGCCAGCTACCCCACCCAAGTCGGCTCCGTTTCCTTGTTGGGGCGCGGGTTAGCATAGTCGCGGCGCGGTAGTTGGGTTATGCCCCTCTTTGGCGCGCCTGTCGGCGCGACGAGGAGGAGATCGACGTGCAACAGCCGCCCTACAATCCATACGCCGCGCCCATCGCGACTCAGTATTCACCGAGTGGCCCCCAGATGGGCGCTAAGGCTAACTGGGAGGTCGGGGAGGTCATTGGTCAGGCCTGGCGAATTGTCCAACAGCACTGGGCCGTGCTGATCTTCGCGCCCCTGCTAGCCTTGCTCGGGATGGTGGTACTCGGGGGCGCAGTGCAGGGCCTGACTGCAGTCATCATTAAAGAGAGTGCTGAGGTTGGGAGGGTCGTGGCGGTGGCGGGGTTCCTCTTCCAGTACGCCGCACAGGCCTTCCTCAGCGTCGGGACGATTCGACTTGGCGTGTCTGCAGCACGCGGTGAGAGGCCCGACTTTGGCATCGTCTTCAGCGGTGCGGACCGTATGTTTTCAATGCTCGGCGTCTACATATTACTCGGCTTGGCTGTGGGGCTCGGGTTCATCTTGTTGATCGTGCCGGGCGTCATTCTTCTATTTGGGTTTTACTTAGCGACGTACTTCTGTGTCGATCAGAAGGCGAGTCCGGTTGATGCGCTCAAGCAGAGCTGGGAGGCCATGAAAGGGGAGAAGCTAAAGATATTTCTATTCTTCCTGGTCGTGGCGCTGATGTTTTTTGTCGGGTTGCTCGCTTGCGGCGTGGGAGTCCTGGTCGCGATGGCGATCGCGAACGTCGCCTTGGGGATTATCTACACGCGCCTATCCGGCACCTCCCCGGCTCCCCCTGCGGCTCCGCCTGCTTGGGGCGCCTACGGCGCGGGCGGCGCGCCTCCGGGTGGTTACGGTGGGGGAACACCGCCCGCTGGCGGCGCCTACGGCGGTGGTGGCTACGGCGGTGGTGGCTACGGCGGTGGCGGCGCGCCTCCGGGGGGTTACGGAGGGGGAACACCTCCAGCGTCTTAGTCAGCTTTGGCGGCCGAGCGCTCTCGCCAGAACTGCTCCATGTCCGGGGGCAGCGGCGCTTCGACCACCAACGGTTGCCAAGTGATCGCGTGGAGCAGCTCGTACTTCGCAGCGTGGAGCGCCTGGCGCGGCATCTCCAGGCGCTCGAGATCGTCGAGGGTCAGCTTGCCGTCCGCGCCGCGCGCGTGCATCCGCTCATCGGGCCCGTAGAGTTTGTCTCCGACCACCGGGGTCCCCAGGCTGGCCAGGTGGATCCGGATTTGGTGCTGACGCCCCGTCAAGAGCTCGCAGCGTACTAGCGCGTAACCTTCGCAGCGCTCTTCAACGATCACGCGCGTTTGAGAGGGCAGGCCCCGACCCGGAGCGGATACCTTCATTTTCACTCGTAAACTGTTGTTCTCGTCGCGCTCGATCGGTAGGTCGATGAGGCCGTCTTGAGGGACACCCCAGGTGATGCAGCGGTAGGTCTTCTGCACATGGTCGCTCTTGCCAATAGGGAGATCTAGCGTGCCCTCGAGCAAGCGCTTGAACGCGCGGTCCGCTTCGGGTGTCAGCGCTATGAGCAAGATGCCGCTAGTGTCGCGGTCGAGCCGATGGATCAACCGAAAGAATTGCCCGGGCTCGCGGCTCTCGAGCAGCTTAGTGACTGTATTGTTGTAGTGGCTGGCTGTTGGGTGGACGGTGATGTTCGGCGGCTTGTTGATGACCAGCAGGTGCTCGTCGCGGTACAGCTCCGGCATTTCGAGCTCCTCATCGGCGCTGTCGCTCGCGACCCGCCAGAGCACTACGTGCTCTTCGGCTTTCATGCGTTGATTCGGGCGAATGCGCTGGCCAACTGTGCTGAACGCCGCGCTCAGCGCGATCTTCTTGGCGCGGGTACGGCTCGTAGCGCGGAGCGACATCGCCAAGAAGACATCGAGCCGCATGCCCGCGAGCTCCGGCGGGACGCGCAGCATGCGCGCCGTCGCCTCTGAGGATACGCCGTCCGGTCGTGGAAGGTCCGTTTCCTTCCAGCGCGGTTCACTCACGACGCCGGATCGGAGTGGATTTGGGTCCCGACGCCGCTGTCGGTGAAGATCTCGAGCAGCAGCGCGTGGCGCCTTCTGCCGTCGATGATATGCACCTTTTCTACGCCTTTTTGTACAGCGCTGAGCGCACAGCGCACTTTCGGGATCATCCCGCCCGAGATGGTTCCGTCGCCGATCAGTGCCTCGACCTGGTGGGCGTCCAGCGACGTCAGGTGGTTACCCGCAGAGTCCAGCACACCTTCAACGTCGGTCATGAGCACCAGCTTGGCCGCCTTCAGCGCCGCGGCGACCTCGCCGGCGGCGGTGTCTGCGTTCACGTTCAGCGACACGCCGTCTGGGTCCATGGCGATCGGGGCGATCACGGGCAAGAACCCGGACGCGCACAGCTCGTCAATCAGCTGGGGTTTCACCTCGCTGACCTCGCCCACGCGGCCCAGGTCGACCTCGATGGGGTTGCCGTGCTCGTCCTTGCCGTCCACCACGCCCAAGCGGCGGCCACGCATGAACGAGTCGTCGCGCCCAGACAAACCAATCGCCCGGCCGCCCTGACCGCAAATCAAGCCGACAATCTCCGAGTTGACCCCGCCGGACAGCACCTGCTCGACGACGTTCATGGTCTCGTCGTCGGTGACGCGGAGTCCGCCGCTGAAGCGGCTCTGGATCCCCATGCGTTTCAGCGTCTGATTGATCTGGGGCCCCCCGCCGTGCACCACCACCACGCGGATCCCGACGTAGCGGAGCAAACACACGTCAGCCGCAAAGCTGAGCTTCAGGTCCTCGTCGACCATGGCGTGGCCACCGTATTTGACGACAAAAGTACGGCCGTGAAAACGGCGGATGTAGGGCAGTGCCTCATGAAGGACGGCGGCTTTACCGACGGGCTCTTGCATGGCCGGGACCCTAATCTACCCAGGTCCGTTCGGCTACTGGCTGAGGGGTGCAAGTTCGTGGTATGCGCGCCCCGATGGATGTCCTGATGGTCACAGCCGAGCTCGGTCCCTATTCCAAAGCGTCGGAGACGGCGGACTCGGTCGCGGCGCTCAGCCGAGCGCTCACGCAGATAGGCCACAAGGTCACTGTGGCCCTGCCGCGACCCGCGGACCTCGAAGCTACCGGCTTAATGGTCGCCCGCAGGCTCACCCCCCTGAAGCTCTCGGACAAAGAGTCGGTCACCATCTACGACGCGGCCCTGCCCTCCGGGGTTCAGGTCGTCCTGGTCGAGGGCCCGGGGCTTGAGGCTCGCGCGGGGATCTACGGCGAGAACGGCGAAGACTACGAAGACAACCTCGGGCGTTTTGCCACCCTGTGCCGGGCGGCGCTCGCTCTCGCCCAGCAGAAGGCAGCGACCGGCGCCGGGTTCGACGTCATCCATGGCCACGACTGCGCCGGCGCGCTGCTCGCGCTGTTTCCGTCCACGACCCCGACCGTGTTCACTGTACACGACGCTGGGCGAACCTGCGTCGCGTCCTGGAAACAGTTGAGTGAGCTGGGCATCGAGCTCGACTCGGGCGTTCGCGAAAACTTGGAACTGGACGGTGAACCCCATCTGCTCAAAGGCGCGCTGTTGACTGCGGACGTCGCAGCGACCACCTCACCCACCCATGCGGCAGCGTTGCTCGACCCTGCGCACTACGGAGAGCTCGGTAGCGCGCTCCGCGACGCGGGGCTGGAAGTGTACGGGGTCCTGGGCGGGGTCGACTACTCGGTCTACAACTCAGCCACCGACACCTCGCTCGCCGTGCGCTTCGACGCCGAGGCCTCTGAGCTGAAGGGCAGCTGCCAGAGCGCGGTGTGCCTTGAGCTGGAGCTCCCGGTGGATCCCGATAGGCCACTGCTGTTTATTCCCGCGACGCTGGGCTCGGACGAAGCCGCCGAATTGATCGCCGCGGCAGTGCCTTCATTACTCAAAGAAGAGCTGCAGGTCGTGGCCCTCGCGAACCCAGGGACCGGCGCTGCCAAGAAGCTGGGTGCGGCGCGCCTGCGCCGCTCGAAGAACTACCGCTTTATCGAGTCTGCACAGGCAGCCGATACGCGCCGTCTGTTTGGCGCCGCTGATTTAGCCTTATTCGCAGGGTTTGCCTGCAGCGGTGGTCACGCAGTGCGGGTGGCGCAACGCTACGGCGCTGCGCCTATTGCGCCCGCCGCCCCCGGCAATCAAGATTCGATCGTTGACTGTGATCCCGAGCTGCTTAGCGGCACGGGTTTTCTCTACACCGAGGCGACGGGCGACGCGCTCCGCGGCGCAGTGAGCCGGGCGCTCGCAGGCACCCGCTCCAAGAATTGGGGCGCTTTGCGTCGCCGCATCATGCGCCAAGACCTCGCCTGGGAGCGTCCGGCGCGTCGCTATGCTCAGCTGTACCGTCTGGCGTCTCAGAGCTAAGACTCTGCTCACCCAAGGGGCTCAGTTGATCCTAGAGGTCCCCTATTGCCTCAGGGGTTTCGTCTGAACTGGGGGTGGGGCCGCTCTCGCTACAGGTGCCTAGCCACCCGACCCGCGCGAGCACCAGCCAAGCGATGGCTGCTTGGTGCCCAAGAGTGAGCAGCCCGAGCGCTGAACCCCCGGGCTGACTGACGTCGAGTGCCAGGCTGAGCCACCACGCTCCGATGGGACCCAGCGCGCCCAAGACCCACCAAAAAAACCAACGTCCAAGCCAGCGCAGCGGTGAGCGCAGCCAAGACTCCACCGCTGCAAGCAGCGACGGCCAAGCGCGCTCCTCGAACTTCGCGCAGCGGGTGCGCGCAAGATCGAGGAGCACCTGCAGCACAGCGTGCGGAACTAGCCACACCAGAAGCCAGAGCGCGTTCAACACGTCCAGGTGCTGCTCGTTCAGCGCGTATTGGAACGTCTCCGAAACGAAGTTTGCTGTGAGCAGCCAAAATACCCCGAGGAGTACGTGCCCGAAGCCGATCATTCCCGAGAGCAGCCCGAAGCTCAGGAGGTGGCGGGAGATCCTCGCCCAAGGTTCGCTTGGACGCAAGCACTCGCGATTCAGGCTGACGAACAACGCGGTCAGCGGGACGAGCTTTAGGCAGCCACCTAGGGCCAGCAAGAGCCCTCCGGCGAGGAGCGCTCCTGTGAGTGGCTCAGTGTGCAGGCGGAACGCCTCGACGAGCCAAGCGCCGCCCGGTTCGAAGAGGCGCGCGTCACCGCCCGGCAACGAACGCGCGACCCGCGTCGTGATGAGACTGAGCGGCCAAGCGGCTATCAGCGCCAGCACGCCGTGACTGAGCCACCACCAGAACGTCGTCTGGCGCGACGCCGGCGTCTCTGTCCACTTGAGTGAGGCCCTGAGTCGTGAGCGCATCACACCTCAAGGTCCAAAGAAGTGCAGCAAGAGCTGCGCCCAGTACGAAAGTCGCGCCTGAGTCCTGAAGCCTCCGCCCCCCCCGGGCACATCGAGCATCACTGAGTTGTTCAGGCGGTCATGGTCGAGACGGATCTGGAAGTTGGGATCGACCACGGCGCCGACGAGCGGGTGCTCGCCGCGCCACTCGATGAACGTCGACTCGCCTTCGCCGTCCCAGCGCTGCTCGCTGACTTGTCCTTCCGCGTCGTGCAATTGAACCCGGACGGGGAAGCTGAGATTGCCGCGCCGGGTGACCAACACGCGTCCAATGTGCGGGCTGTCTTGAAGGTCGCGCGAGTCGGTGGATTCCGTGTGTCGCTGGCCGCCGACATCGAATACGCCGGCCGCAGCAGGGACCTGGCCGGACTGCACGAGCTGAACTGTGTAGTCCACCCAGCCGCGTTCAAAGAGGGCCAGCCGCGCTTGTTCGGCGACGCCTGCGCCGAGCTTCTCTGCGAGCACCTGAAGAAGATCTTGCGGCGTGGGGTGTCCGAAGCGGTAACGCTCCGCGTAGCTGCGCATGGCCTCCGTGAAAGCCTCGCCGTGGGTGAACTCCAAAGTCTCGAGCAGGCTCGCGGTGCGCGCGTAAGCCAAGGCGCCCAGGTGACCAAAGGTCCGGAAGTCCCCGGCAGGGCTAGCGATAGCCTGATCGAGTCCGCGGCGGGCAGAAGCTGCGTGACGATAGGCGTCGGCGGAGAGCGTGAACCCGAGGAACGCACCCGCGCTCGACGGGCCGAAGAGCTCGCGTGCGAGCTTGGCCTCGGCGTAGGAGGTGAGACCCTCGTCGAGAAATGGCCAGCGCGCCTCATCGCTGCCGAGTAGCCCATAGAACCACTGATGCGCGAGCTCGTGGATGGTCACCAGCTCCGTGCCGCGCGAGTACCAAGGCGTGTGCCACGCGCCGCCAGTGGTGATCAGCGTCGGGTACTCCATTCCCCCCGAGGCACTTGCGTGTTCAGGCGGGTGGACCACGGTCAGGGTCGGGTAGGGGTACGGCCCGTAGAGCTCCTGGAGGCGTACCAGGGCGTAGCGTAGTGCGAACAAGGTGCGCTCTCGGTTCAGAAGGTGCCCAGCGGGATAGAGCAACCGGACCTGTGTGTCGCCGATTGTCTCGTTGTGCACCTCGAACCCTGGCCACGCGGTGAAGGCGAAGTCATGCACACGGTCAGCGTGGCAGTTGAGTACGCTGACCGTGTCCGGGTACGTGGCGGTGCTGGCCGTGCAGCTGCCTGTCGCACCAATCTGGTAGCTGCGTGGCGTGGTGAGCGTAACCTGGTAGTCCGAGTAGTCCGCGTAGAACTCCGCCTGCGGGTGAAACGCGAAATGCCGAAACGTGCCGCTCGCGGGTTCGAACTTGGCCAGCTTAGGAAACCACTGAGCGACGAAGTAGTAGTCGCGGCTGAACCCGGTGCGCTCGACAATCTCCGGTAGCTGGCTGGTCCACTGAACCTCCAGTTCAAGCGTGTCGCCCGCGCCGAGGGGTAGCGGCAACGGAACGCGGATGTCTGTCTCGTCTTCGGGGTCCCCTGGGGAGTGTTGGTCCCGGAGCGGCCAGAGGTCTTCGCCGCTCCTGGCGTCACGCAGCGCGTGCACGTCGATGTAGCCCCAGACCTGAGGCTTCTCACCGCTACGACCGGCCGTGAAGGGGGACCGAGCGAACAAACTGCGGTTGTTCTTGAAGGCGTTTAGGTACAGGTGAAACCAAAGTTCGTTCAGCGATTCGCGGCTGTTGTTGGTGAAGCGCACGCGGCCAGTGCCCTTGACTGTCCGCTGGTCGGTGACAAGCTCAACCTTGAGTTCGTACGAGGATTGAGGCTGGGTTACCAAAGCCAAGGACGACGGCTGTAGCCTCGGGGCTGGCGGTGGTGGCGCCTGTGCGGCCAGTTGGTGAGGGGCAGGAGGGGGAGACCCCGCGCCCAGCGCGAGAGCGGACCCAGCGCGCAGCGCGATCAGCGCCCCCACACGCAGTGCGAAGCACTGCCCGAAGACGCGACCGCCGGGGTTGTGTAGTGCTCCCACCCGCTTTCAATCTCGCAACGAGATGACGCGCTGCGCCACGAGTTCCACCATGATGCGCATGGCATCTAGGCGGGGCATGCCGCTCATGTCGAGGATGTCCTCGAGCGGCGCTTGGCCATCAATTAGGCTTAGTAGGAACCCTGCGCGGTGATCGATCGACAACCAGCGGATTTGGTCCGGCGCGACCTCCACCTGGGGGCGACGCTGCAGCGCTCCCAAGCGAGCGCCGTACATCTTCAGCAGCACGGTCGTACACGCATCGACATAGCGCTGTGCGACCGCATCTTCGGAATTTTCTGCGAGCCTGGAGCTTGCCATCTGCAGAGCGCCGGTGAAGTCCCCGACCGCATAGAGGTCGGAAATCGAGACATCGCTTGAGGCCACTGGAGGAACCTCGGGCTTCGCGCCCCCGGCAGCCGGAACGGTGAGCTCCAGCGAGCCTCGATCGTGGGCGTCCACGAAATCGAGCGCGCCTGCGGCTTCGCCGTCAAGTTCAAGCTCAAGTTCTCCGACAGAGAGCGGCGCGTGGTCCGAGCTATCGCTCTGCGCCGGGGCGCGCCCGGGCAAGTTGAGCAGATCTAGCTCCCCGAGATCGAAGCTCGGTTCAATCCGCTCGAGCCCGGGAGCGGGATCTTCGGGCGGTGGTTCGCGCTGCGGCGCGGGCGAGGTGACGGCACCCTCGGCGCGAAAGTGCGCATTCATCATGCGTTTCGCGTGCACTTCAGCAGGCACGTCAGGC
>JBDKJZ010000158.1:0-10236 GCA_039796375.1 Pseudomonadota bacterium | reverse complement strand
AGCTCGCGCGGGTCTTGTTGCACGATCCCCAGCTGCTCATCCTCGACGAACCGGCGAGCGACCTGGATCCCCGCGCACGGATCGAGATCCGGGACCTCCTGTTAGAGTTGAGAGATCTCGGGAAGACCATTTTCTTGTCGAGCCACATCTTGAGCGAGCTGAGCGACGTCTGCACCTCTGTCGGCATCATCGAGAAGGGGCAGCTCCTGGTCGCAGGTCCCATAGCCACCATCGCCGAGCAGCTCAGAGAGCGCCAGCATGCAGGCGCTCCCGGTCCGGCGCCGTCCTACGCGCTGAGCGCCGCGCCAGTAGCCGTGGGCGACGCCGACGTCAGTCCAGCTCCACAGCTGACACCAGGCGGGACGTTGGTCCCCTCGACGGTTCAACACCGGCTCAAGCTCCGAGCGCTCGGCGATACTTTTCGCCTCAAACCCCTGCTCGCCGCGTGCCCGCCGATCACCCAAATCGACGAGAGCTACCCAGGGCAAGTGACGATCAGTTACGTCGGCGACACTCGCTTCGTCGCCGATCTGGTGCGCTATTTGGTGAGTCACGGCATCGACCTGGTCGCCGTAGAGCCCGAGCGCAACGAGCTTGAGCGGATCTTCCTTGAGGTCACCCGGGGGCGATTGCAATGAGCGGCGGCACGCGGACCGAGATCTGGCTACGACGGTTGGGATCGTCCAACCCGGTTTGGCTGCGCGAAATGAAGCAGTCTGCGCGGCTCACCCGCACTCCCGTGATCCTCGCGACGATCACCGTCTTGACGACGTTGCTCATCTGCACCGTCGGAGGCATCGCCGCGAGCTCACTCGAGCCCGCTACGGTGGGCTCTGTCGTCTACCAGGTCTTCTTCTCGCTAGCTTTCGGCGTCGTGTCGTGGCTGGGCCCAGGAGTCGGGGCGCTCACAATCGCGAGCGAAAAGAGCGGCCATACTTGGGAGGCGTTGTTGCTCACGAGCTTGTCCCCTCGGCGCATCGCGCGAGGCAAATTCGCGGCGGCCTACAGTTACGTGGCGATGTACATCGTCATGCTCGCTCCAGTGGGGGCGCTGCCGTTCTTGTTCGGCGGCGTCAACGCCGCAGAGGTGCTGCTTGGGTACGCGCTCCTGTTCGCGTTCGCCGCGGTGGCCATCGGCTTCGGCCTGAGCGTGAGCTCAGCGATTTCGAGCCCGATCGTGGCGATGCTGATCACCGTGCCGGTCGCGGTGGCGATCTCAATCACCGCCTACCTAGGTCTAGGCTTGGCGCTCTCTTTCGGCGCCAACAATTTGTGGCCCGGCGTTGAGACCGCTCCGGTCTGGCTCCCCTCGGCGTACACGCGCGCGGAGTTCGACTGGATCTACGTGCTGTGTCTGCTCTACACGGTGCCCGTGCTGCTTGGGATTTCCAGTTGGTACTTCTACGAAGTCACGGCGGCAAACCTGGGGCAAGAGAACGACGATCGCACCACCGGACTGCGGAAGTGGTTCTTGGTGAGCGCCGCGTTGCTACTCCCCGTTTTCCTGTTGCCACGCGCGCTCGTGCGGGACCGCGACCAGTTCATCGCGACTTCCCTGCTGGCGATGTTGGCGGTTTTCCAGTTCGCCCTGCTCGCGCTCCTGTTGTTCGCGAGAGACCAGCCCACCGCCCACGCGCGCGTGCTAGCGCGACTCCAGCGTGAAGGCGCCAGCCCATTCCGGCGCTTCCTGAGCCCGGGCATCACTAAATCCGGGGTGATGGTAGTGGCCTACGCGGGGCTAGCTTTGGGAGGCCTACTGGTGGCAGGCTTGGTGGAGGAGCACAGGAACGCCGCCCTGGTCGGGCGCTTGGTCCAAGAAGGCGCCTCGGCATTGTTCATCACGGCCGGTTATGGCTTCGCGTTCGTCGTATTCTGCGCGGGCTTCCTGGTGTTCGTGCGCAGCCGTGCCGTGGAGCTCCAAACACCGAGGATCTTGCTCGTGGTCTTGCTGTTTGCAGCCACGGCGGGTCCGTGGATCGTGATGGCGATCGGCGGCGCCATCGCTGACGATTCTTCTTCCGCGCTTTGGCTCGCGGCGCCGTCACCCGTGTTCATCGCAGTCGTCGTGGGGATGCTCTTGGGTCCCGCTTCAGCCGGGTCAGAACACGCGACGTTGATCATCGCAGCGACGGCGGCAGCCTGCACCTACCTGACTGTGGGCACATCGCTCTTCCTGCGCGGCTATGTCGTGCTGCGCCGCAAGGCCGCAGGCCTGCGCGCTCGCGTAAGCGTGGCCACTGACGCGACCAGCTCGGAGCCTGCTCCCGACGTGGTCCTCCCAACCGCTCCAAGTTCACCGGAGGTGTAGGCGAGTGCCGCTGTTAGACGGGGACTTCATCCGCGAGCTCGAGGTGCTGAAACGCCACCTGGACCTCCAAGTCCGCTCAGGCCAGGCCGGAGATCGAGCGGCCAGGCGCCGCGGCAGCTCAACAGAGTTTGCCGACCACCGGAACTACGTCCCGGGCGACGACCTTCGACGCCTCGACTGGTTCGCGTTTGGGCGAACGGGCACCCCAGTGCTCAAGCAGTACCGAGCCGAAGAAGATGCTTGCGTCCGGGTGCTGGTGGATCATTCCGCTTCAATGGGGCTCGGCACTCCGCCGAAACTCAGCGCCGCCAAGCGCCTGACCGGAGCGCTGGCTTACCTTTGGCTCACCTCAGGACAACGGTTTCAACTCCTGGGCGAGCGCCCTTCCAGCGAGCCCGGGGCTCGTGCAGCCCCGCTAGAGTCCACCTCGCTCCGCGCTTTCCCAACGCGCCGAGGACAACGCGCGATCGCCGCGAGCTTCGAACAGATCTCAGCCCTCAGCGCAGGCGGGGGCACGGACGTGTCTAGCTGGGTGCGCTCCTTGAGCACGACCGCACGGCGCTCAGGACTGCTGGTCGTGGTCAGTGATTTTCTGGATGCGGGCACCTGGCTCGGCAGTCTCGATCTGGCCCTCAGCCGGGGACACGAGGTCGCGCTGGTGCAGGTGTTGTCCCCCGAGGAGCTCAACCCCAGCCTCGAAGGGGACCTCCAGTTGGTCGACTGCGAAACCGGTCAGCTCGTCGAGGTCAGCATCGACTCCGCGGCCCTCGACGCCTACGCAAAGAACCTCAACGACCTGACCACTTCACTGGCAAAGTGGGCTCGCAAGCGCGGTCAGCGCTTCGTGCGAATCAGCAGCGACGGCGATTGGGGCGTCGCTGTCCGCACCCTCGCGACGAACGCTCCAGTAGCCCGCCCCCCAACGCAGCGGAGCCCCCACAAGTGAACGACGCTTTGTGGATCGAAGAGACGAGTCGCCTCTATACGCGCTATCAGCTTGAGCTGGTCGAAGCACTGAACCTCTGTCCGTGGGCGAAGCGAGCCCGCCAAGCGGGCCAAGTCGAGCTCAAAGTGGCGCTCCAGGCAGGCGACGACCCAGCGCCCAGCTTGCGCCAAATCAGTGAATGGGCGGCACGCGGCGACCTGGAGATCGGCCTCTTGATCTTTCCGCGTATCGGGCTTGGACGACGAGACTTCGAGCGCTTTGTTGCGGGACTGGTGAAGGCTGACGCCGACCGTCTAGGACTGCAGAGCCCCACTTTCGCCTTGGCGGCGTTCCACCCCGACGCGAGCGCCGACATGGGCACGCCCGAGCGGCTTGTTCCCTACTGGCGAAGGACTCCGGACCCCACGATTCAGCTCGTCCTGATGAGCGCGCTTGAGCGCGTGCGCCAAGGCGACGTCGGCGGCACGGGGTACTTCGACATGAGCCAGCTCGATCTGAGCGATCCAAAGAGCGCCGCGAAGTTCTTCGCTCCAGCACGTGAGTCGCTCCGTGAGCGCGTCGCAAGCGCGAACCTCAAGACTCTCCAAGCGCAAGGCCAAGAGGCAGTGGAGGCGCGCTTCGCCGAGATCTTGCAGGACCATCAGCAAACTCGGCTGATGCTTGAGCAGGCGGCAGCGAGGGAGCGATGAACTTCGCCAATAGCAGCGGCTTGTGGCTGCTCGGGCTGCTCGCCCCTCTGCTGGTGATGTACATCTTGAAGATCCAGCGTAAACGCGAGGTCGTTGCGTCGACGTGGCTGTGGCAGACCGCCCAGCGGGACCTGCAGGCCCGACACCCTTTTCGACGACTGCGGGCGCAGCTCCCCCTCTTGCTCCAGCTGCTAGCCCTGGTGCTGCTCGCGCTCGCGGTGGCCGGTCCTCGCGCGCCGGGGACTGGGCCGCTAGTCAAACATCTAGCGATTGTGGTCGACATCAGCGCGTCCATGCAGACGCGCGAGGCGCAGGGTACCCCGCGCCTCGAGCTCGCACGGGAAGCCATCGTGCAGCGTTTGGCGGCGCTGGAGCCCGGCGCTGAGGTCATGTTGATCAGCGCAGGAAAAGAGGCGCAGGTGCTCACCCCCTTCGAGCGTGACCGCCGCCGCGTGCTCAAGCACCTAGCCGAGCTGAAGGCCCAGGACGTCGAGGGCAGCCTGCTTTCTGCGGTCAGTCTGAGCGTCTCCAGGCTACGCCAGGTGGACGGGGAGGCGCGCTTGCTGATCGTCACCGACGGCGCTCTCGCCGATGCGCGCCCGATCATGACCCGCGGCGTCCCCACCGAGGTGCTGCGCGTCGGCAGCCCCCAGGACAACCTCGCAATCACCCGCGTAGATGTGGTGCGTGAACCCGGGGACGGCGACGAGGGGCTCTCGCCGGTGCACGTCTTCGCCTCGTTGAAAAATCACGGAAAGTCCGTCCGCAACGTCTACGCGACACTCCGACTACGAAACGTTCCTGAGCCGCTCGCTTCAAGACAGGTCCAGCTGCAGCCTTCGGAAGAAGCCCCGGTCGTGCTGACTTTTGAGTCCGTGCCGAGTGATGAGGGTGCGGGTTTGATCGTCGAGCTCTCGCCCCACGACGCCCTCGGAGTCGACGACGTCGCGTACGCCACTGTCCCGCACTCGCGGAAACAGACGGTCATTCTGTCGCCCGGCGACAAGAGCCCGTGGCTGCGCCGCGCGCTCTTGGCCGATCCCGACGTGGAGCTGCTCGCTATCCCACCGGACCGGCTGGAGAGCGCGCCGATCCCCCAGGGCGCGTTACTCATCTACGTCGGCCATTGCCCCTCGCGAGTCCCCCCCGAAAGCTACGTGGTGGTGGCGCCCCCGCTTGGCCCGTGTCTCGTTGACGAGCTCGTGCCCTCCCCGGAGGCTCACCAAATCACCCAGTGGAACGAGACCGATAGCCGACTGCGATTTCTGTCGCTCGGCGATCTCAACATCCACTCAGAGCGCCGCATCCGTTCGGACAGCCCCCAGCGGATCCTGCTCGAGTCCCAGCATGGGGCGCTGATCACCCGCCAGTTGCTGTTCGGAAGAGAAGGCACGCTGGTCGCGTTTGACTTCGGCGAGTCTGACTGGCCGCTGAAGGCGTCGTTCGTGCTATTTGTGCGTAACCTGGTCGAGCAAGCCCGCACGCAGCGCCTGAGGGTGAGCCAAGGCGTCGCGAGGACAGGCGAACCGCTCAGACTCAGTGTGCCGCTAGACCTGACTCAAGTGGAGGTTCAGCTGCCAGAAGCTCAGCCGCTCACCCTGACCGCACAAGACGGCGTCGCGCTGCTTCCGAGCGTCCCGCGCTCAGGTTTCCACTTCTTCTCGTGGCAGGGCCACACGCCGGGCAGCGCGCTGGTCCCGGCGAACCTGCTCAGCACCGCAGAGAGCCAGCTGCTGACCTCCGCCCCGCCAGAGACCTTCAGCGGCAAGGTCAGCGAACGCACCGGAGCGGCAGGTCACCTGGTGGACTACAGCTGGCTGCTCGGCGCTGCCGCGCTTGGATGCTTGCTGCTTGATGTGTGGTACTTCACGCGTCAACGCAGACAGAAGCTCCCGGCGGAAATCTCCGTGAGGCGCCTATGAGCGACGCCCTCGCTCGCGTTCACTGGGTGTGGCTCGCCGCCGGCACGCTGCAGCTGGCCTTGCTCACGCTCGGCGCTGTGCTCTTGGCGCGGCAACGGCAGCGCTGGGCGCTTCGCCTGGGCTTCTGCTTCGCGTTTGCGCCCCTGCTCTACGCGACCGGAGTGTGGGCGGGTCTCTACCCGGAGCACTACGTACGCTTCGTGCGTCCTTGGGCGGCCCCCATCCCTACCTTTGCGGTGCTATTCGTCACAGCTCGGCTGCTCTGGTCCCACGCTGCAGCGAGCCCTGCGCGGGTTCGTTTGCGAGATGCGCTGCTTCTCGGGGCGGCCGGTTCACTCGGGCTCGGGGTCGCGGGCATCGAGCTTGGCACTCCCCTCGATCGCCTCGCGATCCTCGTGGCCGTCGACCAGAGCCGGAGCGTGGACTTGGTCAACGATACAAGTACGCGAATCACGCGCGAGCTGCAGCTCGCCGAGCTCAGCATGCGCCCGGACGACAAACTGGGAGTCCTGGTATTTGGGTCGAGTGCGCGTCTTGAAACGCCTCTGCGCCGTCGGGATGAGCGCCCGACGCCGCAGACCGCGTCGATCGGTCGGGACGCGACCGATCTGGAGCAAGCCTTGCGCCGCGCGCTCCTCGAGCTGCCGTCGGACGCGCGCGGCAAGATCGTGCTCTTAAGCGACGGAGTCGCGACCCGCGGTGACACGCTCGGCGGGGTCGCCGCTGCGGTCGCGGCCGAGGTACCGATTGACACCGTCGCCCTCGATCAGCGTCGCATCCAGAACGTGCGCCTAGTGAACCTAAGCGGTCCCACCAGCGTGAGCGAAGGCGAGACCTTCGACCTGCGGGCTGTGATAGAGGCGCCGACAGAGCAGGAACTCGAGCTTCGAATCCTAGCAGACGGAGAAGTGATTCGCACCGGCAACGTCCGCGTGCGTGAGGGCTCTGACGTCCTGAACCTGCGCCAAATCGCGCAGAGCTCCGGGCTGCGCCGCTACGAGGTCCAGCTGAGCGCGAAGAACCCCGCGCTCGACGGGCTCACGGAAGACAACCAGCGCGCCGCGTTCGTCAAGGTGCGCGGACCGACGAATACGCTGATCTTGTCAGCCGATCCAAGCGACGCGCGCGCCCTGGAGGCCGCCCTATCAGACGCGCAAATTCAGGTCACCAGCAGCGGGTTAGTGGCGACGCCCAGCGGCGTCGCCGAGCTGGCGGCTTACGATCTAGTTGTGTTGCGTGATCTTCCAGCCCACGTCTTCACGCCAGAACAGCTCGATGCGTTTGGCGCGCACGTCCGCGCGATGGGAGGAGGGCTCTTGCTCATGGGCTCGGACAAGAGCCTCGGGCCGGGCGGCTACGGCAAGACCGCCATCGAGGACGTCAGTCCCGTCTCGTTTGATCTCAAACAAGATCGAAGGCGCGGGCGCTTGGCGCAGGTGATCGCTATCGACTACTCGGGTTCGATGGCTGCGAGCGCGGGCAAGCTGACCAAGCTGGATCTCGCCAACGACGCGGCCTGCCGGTCCATTGAGCTGTTATCCCCCGGTGACCGCATCGCGGTGATGCACGTCGACACCGCGGTCTCGTGGACGTTGCCTTTCAGCGAAATTGTCGACAAGGCAAAGCTCCAGGAGAAGGTGCGTGGAGTCGGCTCGGGAGGCGGCGGGATCCTGGTGGATCTCAGCTTGCGCGCCGCCTACGCCGCGCTGGCGGCGGAGAAGACCAACCTCAAGCATGTGCTCTTGTTTGCTGACGGTTCGGACGCTGAACAACGCGATGAGGCGCCGAACCTCGTGCGCGCCGCGCTCGCCCAAGGCATCACGACCAGCGTGGTCGCCCTTGGGCAAGGCAGCGACGTCGGCGCGCTTGAAGTGATGAGCCGCCTCGGAAACGGGCGCTTCTACCTGATCGAAGACGCTCAGCGATTGCCGGCTGTCTTCGCCCAAGAAACGATCCTAGCCGCGCGCTCAGCTCTGTACGAAACGCCCTTCACGCCTGAACCTCGCGCGACCACCGGAGCTCTGCGCGGCGTCGACTTCAGCCAGATGCCTCCGCTGGACGGCTACGTGATTACCATCCCAAAAGCACGCACCCAGGTCCTGCTATCGGGCCCCGAGGGCGATCCGATCCTCGCCAGCTGGAGCGTGGGCGTAGGCCGGGCTGGCGCGTTCACCAGCGACTACGCCACTGGCTGGGGGAAAGCGTGGGCAAACTGGCCCGGCGCTTCCCAACTGTTTGCGCAGCTCGGGCGCAGCTTGGCGCGGGCCAGCGACGACGCGCAGGTGCGACTGCAGGCCGTCACCCGCGCAGGTAACCTGGAGGTCAGCGCCGACATCGCCGGGGGCTTCCGCGACAGCTACCGGCGGTTCGAAGTGAACATTGCTGGTCCGTCCGGCGAGGTGCAACGTTTGCCGCTCAGCCCAAGCGGCCCAGGTCGCTACAGCGGCCGCTTGCCCTTGGAGCGTCCGGGCGCCTACGTGGCGTCGCTCGTTGACCTGGAATCCGGAGGCGTGGTCGGCACCGCAGGCGCTGAGCTTCACCCCTCGGACGAGCTAAAGCCGACCGGCACCGACCGGGGCACACTCGCCCAGATCGCCCGCGAGAGTGGCGGGCAAGTCAGGGACACCCTGGCCGGCTTGTTTCACGATCGCTTGGGTCCGCGCTTCAGCTACCGCGACATCAGCGCGCAGCTCCTATGGATCGGCGCTTGGCTACTGCTCCTCAGCGTTGCTGCGCGACGACTGAGCCTGCCGGAGCCGCTTTTATCATTAGGCGCACAGCTCTGGCGTATCCGCTTCGGCCAGCCACGCTCGGTCCCTGGCTCAACCCACCTCTCGACACCGGCCGCGCTGAGCGTGCTCGCCGCACGCCAGACCCGCGCTCCGTCGGACCCCCTCCGCGTCCCGAGCTTCAGCGGCGCACAATCAGTCCCGCCGCCTCGCAGGGCTTCTCGCCCCCCGAGCGGCCCGGCCCTCTCCCCTCAGACACTGTCACCGGAAAGCACCACCGCCGCCTCCCCGGTTGTTCCGTCCGTGACCAAATTGACTGCCGCACAGGTCCTGCTCGAACGGCGGCGCAAATCCCGACGCTGAGCTTGCGATTTCGTCTGGAAGCGGCAACGCTGCCCGGGATGCGGGTGGCGAACTTGTGGCTAGCGCTCTGCGCCTGGGGGCAAGCCTCCTGCGCGCCGGAGAGCGTGCCCTGCCTCGCCCAAGGCGCCTGCGACACGGGCCAAGAATGTCTCGCCAACCGCTGCGTCCCCGAGGGCGGCTACCCCGTGCCCGAGAGAGGTGAACGCGCGGTCTTACACCCCACCCAAGTCGCCGTCTCCGGGAACGCCGGAAGCTCGCTCACCACCCACGCCGTCCTCGGCGGCCCGAGCGCTCACGCGCAGACGTTGTTTTTGGGTTTTGAGCTCGGCGCGGTTCATACTAGCGCCAGATCGCCAGCGCTCCACGCCGCGTTCTTGCTTTTGCCTCCCCGCGACAACGCGCAACCCCTCACCCACGAGGTGCGCTTGAGCGTGCGTCGCCTCGGTACACGCTGGGACGCCTCAACTATCGCAGAAGGATTCTTGCCACGAGCGGCAGCGGGTGAACAGCAGGCTCTAGCCCGCGGCCGGCACGCGGTGCGCGTCGATGTCACAGAGCTGCTCAAAGACTGCTTCGAACAAGCGGAGGCCTTCGACGGATTTATGGTGCGTGGCGTCCCCGCCCCGGATTCACCCACTTCGCAGGCCTTTGTCGCCGCGACTGGAGTCGCGGACGACTCAGGCCCGCGCCTCGAACTCTACTTCTCGCCGCCCGCGGCTCTACGTTCCCACCCACCTACAACCCGCGAGCCCACTCCGTGAGCGCCCTGCTCAGCCTGCGCGACCTGAGCGTGACGTTTCACGGGGCCCACCGCCAAGCGGCCCGCTCGGCCGATAACGGTCTGCACGCGGTCAGCTTCGACGTCGCGCGCGGCGAGACCGTCGCTTTGGTCGGCGAAAGTGGGTCCGGCAAGAGCCTGACGGGGCTGTCGATCTTGCGCCTGCTTGCACCCGCGCCGAGATGCCAAATTCAAGGGCAAATCTTCTTCGAGGGGAAGGACCTACTGACCTTGACCGAATCCGAGATGCGGCGCCTGCGTGGCGCGAAGATCGCGATGGCGTTTCAAGAGCCGGAGTCGGCGCTCAACCCGACGAGCCCCGTCGGGAACATGTTGCTAGAGCCCATCCGCCTTCACTTGGGCCTGTCTCGAACGGCCGCACGGCAGAAAGCCGAGCAAGCGCTTGGGCTCGTGGGCATCGCCAACCCCAAACAAACCTTGCTGAGCTATGCGCATGAGCTCTCCGGCGGCGCACGTCGGCGGGTGCTGCTCGCGCTAGCG